>CAYVVB010000375.1:0-16908 GCA_964454955.1 uncultured Bradyrhizobium sp.
TTTCGGCCATCGCGCTTTTTGCGTATTCCGGCAAGTTGGCTGGGCAGGGCGGAGCTTGGCTCAAGTTCCGGTGCGCTTGTCGGTGGCGAACCGCCTGACCACACGCCGCTCGACCACCACCGAGCGCTGCGCGCCTTGCTCGCCGGCGATCACGCGTGTGACGCCGCGCGCGGCCACGCGGTTTTGCTTCTTCACCTCGGCAAGGACCGATTCAAGTGGCAGACCCATCAGCGAGGCCGCAATTTCCGCCTGTGCGTCCTGATCGTCGGTAATCCCGGCTGCGGCGAAAATTGCTTCTTCCAGGGTGGGCGGATCGCGCCGAACGCGCCGCGGTCCATATTTGGTGTTCCAGTCTTCGCTCATTGAAGGCCCCTCGTTTCGTTCGGGATACCTAGAAGCCAGAATGTTGCATTGCAATATGAAACTGCGATGGCAATCCAGCCATGCACTGCGCAGTTACCAATTTGACCGCGACCAACTCCGGTCACCTGCCACAAGATCGTGGTCAAGATGTGCTCTCGGCCACACTGGTGACATCCGGCCTTTGCTGCGGCCAGCGCTTCAGCGCAGCACGTCCCGCATCGGTCAGGACGTAAACGCCGCGCTCGGCGCGGTCGAACCAGCCGTAAAAGTTATTCAGAAGAATTTTTGGCGCGTCGGGAATGGCGGGCTTGAGGTCGCGCACGCGCCGCGGTCCCTGCGCCAGCGCACAAGCGCAGGCGAGCGCCTGCTGCCGATAGGCAGTCATGATCGGCGCACGCGTCGAGCCGCCGAGCGCCGGATCGCCGAGGCGCTTCTGGTGTTCGGCGACAAGGCGCGAGCGCTTCCTGGAATCGCGCCGCGGGCTCGCGGTCGGCGGCTTGACCAGCACCTCGACCTCGCCGCGTGCGGTGACGCCGAGCATGCCAAAGCCGAGACGGCGGCAGAGATTGCGGTAGCGTGTGTCGTTCTCGCGTCCCTTGCCACGCGCCGACATCTTGGCGGCAATCCAAACCTCGTCGCAGGCGGAGGCGCGATCGGCCGCCTGCAGGAGCAATTCGAGATTGAAGGTTAGTTTCAGTTCGCCGATCACGACGATGGGCGGGTGCTCGGCGTTGAGCGCGACCAGATCGCAGCCGCCGATTTCGCCCTTGACCGTAAAGCCGAGGCCTTCAAGGAACCGTTTGACGGGCAGGTAAAGCGCGGTTTCCAAGTTGGCTCCGGCAAGCGGCTGCGACTCAATGCTGGCAGTCTAACAGTCCGCGCGGACGGCATGGGACGCAATTTGATCGGGGCAAATGAACGCCCCGGCTTCAAACCCGCCCCTGCACCGGGATCAGCGCGCCGGTCACCGCGCTCGCGGCGTCGCTCACCAGAAACAGGATCACGTCCGCAAGCTCGTGCGGCTGTATCCATTTCGAGAACTCCGCGTTCGGCATGCTGGCGCGATTGGCCTCCGTGTCGATGATCGAGGGCAGCACGGCATTGACGGTGATCTTGCCCTTCCACTCCGACGCCAGGGCCTCGGTCAGACGATGCACGCCGGCCTTCGAGGCGGCATAGGGCCCCATGCCGCTCGAGGCCTGCATCGCACCCATGGCGCCGATATTGACGATGCGACCGGCTGCGGATCTGGAAAGATGTGGGAGCGCGGCGCGTGACGCATTGAGCGCGGTAAGCACGTTCATCGCGTACATCCGCTGCCAGGTCTTGCCGTCGCCATCGGCGACCGCCTCGAAAGTGAAGCCGCCGGCGATGTTAACCAGCGCGTCGAGCCTGCCGAAATGCGCCGCGGCTGTATCGATCGCCTTTCTGGCCTGCGCGGCATCGGAGAGGTCGACGCCGCCGAGTTCGATCCGTTCCTGCGTCGGCGCCGCCAGCGAGGGCGCGTAATCTATGCTCGCGACCCGCGCGCCACGCGATAGCGCGGTCGATACGACGACCTTGCCGAGCGCACCCAGCGCGCCGGTGATGACGAGGGCTTTTCCATCCATCCGTTGTCTCCGCGATGGCCAGGGTAGGAGCGCACCAGAGGCACGCACACTATCGTCATCCGAATCCGCATGGCAATGCGGCGAGAGTTACGCCGGCCGAGGGCTTTCGGACGCTTTCGCTAAAATTTTCAGTACCTTTGTAAGCGGATAGCCAGAACCTTCTTCCTATCCTGACGTCTCGTCCAATCCGGGTTGGAGCTCTTCATGGGATATCTACCTGACCACGGCCTGCCACTCGTTCAGCTCAAGGAGCAGCGGCGCGATCTGGTGGTTGCCTTGCAAAATCGCAATGGCCCGATCAGCGGCTGGGAGTTGATGCAGATTGCCGCAGTCCAGCAGGCGATCATGGCCTTCGAGGAAGTCATCGCCGACCTCGATGCCGAAGCCGGAATGGACGCCGCGGCGTAGCTTTTGCCGGCGGATTGGAATGTCGGCTCTTGCATGTGCCCAAGAGCATGCAGCCTCAATTTCCATTGAGGTCGCGGTCGCGTCCAGGGGCGGCAAGCCGTCGGCCCGGCTTGCATCGCTGAAGCGCATCAATCTCGATTAGCTAGGACTGCAGATAACGCGCCTTCAGACTCGCCCGTTCGCGCTCGCCGACGCCGAGGCCCTCCCTGAAATAGGTTTCGAGGTCGCCGTAATCGCTGCGGATCGCATCAAAACCTGCAGCGAGGAAGGAACTTTCGACCGATCCGATCGCCCGTCTGACATCATCGGGCAGATCGGTCGCAGAGGCGGGGTCCCGGCGATAGAAGCGGTTGGTCAGGAGGTAATCCTCGCCGATCACCTCATCGGGAACGCCAAGTGCGTGCAGCACGAGTGCGCACGCAAAGCCGGTGCGGTCCTTTCCCGCGGTGCAATGGATCACCAGCGGCGCGCGGTCATCAAAGAGATGGGCAAACAATGCGCGAAAACTGTGGGTGTTGTGACGTACATAGCAGCGGTAGGAGTCGCGCATGATTTCTTGCGCATCCGGAGCCGACAGCGAACCTGTGGCAAGCCGGGCTCGCAGCGCCGCAACCACCGTAGGCTCGATCGGCAGCGAATGAACCGTGATTTCCCCCAGCCCGCACATCGCGCCTGCGCGCTCCTCGAGTCCGCGAAAATCAAACGCGTGTCGCACGCCAAGCGCGCGCACGATCTCGATATCGGCAGCGGTGAGGTGGCCCAGATGGTTGGAGCGAAAGAGCTGCCGCCAGCGAACCATGCGGCCGTCATGCGTGGCATAGCCGCCAAGATCGCGAAAATTGCTGGCGCCTTGCAGATTGAGATGGCGGGCCGGGATGTCTGGCATCGGTCGAGCGTGAGCCATCGTTTGCGAAAAAAGAAACAACGCCGGTCTATCGTGCCGGAAGCGGTGGCTGTCGTCTATAGTTCGGTTTTCAGGAGGCAATGTGAAAGGCAATATGAAGCGGTCCAGACATATTTTGTTGAATCTATTGATCGGCGCCGCGGTTTGCGGACTTTCCCCGGCATTCGCACAGAGCTTTCAAACCTATCACTGCGCCGACGGAACCCAGTTCATCGTCGGCTTCTACCCCTATGATTCACGGGCCTATGTGCAGATCGACGGCAGAGAAATCACTCTGCCGCGGCGCCTCGCATTGGCAGGCACGCGCTATTCCGGCGCCGGTGTCATCCTGAAGATGAGCCGTGCGGGCGCAACCACGATCAGGCACGCCAAACGGCGGGAATCCGCCTGTCACCTCTTCTAGAATCGAAAGGGCCGAAACGACGTCGTTCCGGCCCTTTTCCATGTCTCGCTGGAGCGAGTGCTCGACGCGATGGCTGACATCAGCGCTCCCATCCCGGACGTGACTCCTGGATGGCCTCCTCATGGTACCAGCTACCGCTGCATGCTTCGCTCACGTAAGGCGTCGTCTGGTCGATGGGGGATTTGCTTTCCCCGTCGCGACGATTGGCGAGAGCCGCACGGCCCCCGACCGGGAATTGATAGATCTTCGCTGATTCCCCACCCGAACTTCCTTTCATCACCTTCTCCTTCCCCGCGCGCACGGCCTCAATCGTGGGCGCGACTCGTTTTCTCGTGGTTACCGATTCCGATATCGGAGGGTGCCTCCACCAATGCAATGTGATTAAAGGAAGATCATTCAGTGTATAATTTATAGGCAATTCCGGTCTTGCCTTCGTCGGGGCAGCGCATGCGAAATGAACGCCTGAGCCGCTGCGAAGGTTGCTGGAACCCGGCTGCTTGCTTGCCGAATCTTGCCCGCCTCTGCTGGAGCTTTAATCGGCGAAGAGGGGCCTAACGGCAGTTGCCCGCGAATCGGGCGCAGATTGGGCACTAATCCTGACGTTTTTGGCATTCTGTGAAGCCGGGGGCGCGCTCCTATGACGCACCCCCGGATGTCGGTCTCCATCCCTGAACCCGCGGCGGTCGGGGAGGCGGCTTTCAGGTTCCGGAGAGTTTCGATTGGCACGCTACGTGCTAGGGGACAAACGGCCGATCGTGGCCGGGTATGCGTGTGGCGACCATTCCTCCGGTGTCGCCACCTTCGAGAATATCAACAGAGAGGCTCAATGACGAAGTACAAGCTCGAGTATATTTGGCTCGACGGATACACGCCGACTCCGAACTTGCGCGGCAAAACCCAAATCAAGGAATTCGCCTCGTTCCCGACGTTGGAGCAGCTTCCGCTGTGGGGCTTCGACGGCTCCTCGACCATGCAGGCCGAAGGCCATAGCTCGGATTGCGTGCTCAAGCCGGTCGCCGTCTATCCCGATGCCGCGCGCACCAACGGCGCGCTGGTGATGTGCGAAGTCATGATGCCCGACGGCAAGACGCCGCACCCCTCCAACAAGCGCGCGACCATTCTCGACGATCCGGACGCGTGGTTCGGCTTCGAGCAGGAATATTTCTTCTACAAGGACGGTCGTCCGCTCGGCTTCCCGGCAGCCGGCTATCCTGCGCCGCAGGGCCCATATTACACCGGCGTTGGCTACTCGAACGTCGGCGACATCGCCCGGAAGATGGTGGAAGAGCATCTCGACCTTTGCCTCGCCGCCGGCATCAACCACGAGGGCATCAACGCGGAAGTCGCGAAAGGCCAGTGGGAATTCCAGATCTTCGGCAAGGGCTCCCGCACGGCTGCCGACCAGATGTGGATGGCGCGCTATCTTCTTCTCCGCCTCACCGAGAAGTACGGTGTCGACATCGAATTCCACTGCAAGCCGCTCGGCGACACCGACTGGAACGGCTCCGGCATGCACTCCAACTTCTCGACCAAGTACATGCGCGAGGTTGGCGGCAAGGAGTATTTCGAGAAGCTGATGGAAGCCTTCAAGACGAACCGCGCCGACCACATCGCGGTGTACGGTCCGGACAACCACATGCGTCTGACCGGCCGGCACGAGACGGCTTCGATCGACACCTTCAGCTGGGGCGTGGCCGATCGCGGCGCCTCGATCCGCGTGCCGCACTCGTTCGTCAACAACAGCTACAAGGGCTATCTGGAAGATCGCCGTCCGAACTCGCAGGGCGACCCCTACCAGATCGCTTCGCAGATCCTGAAGACCATCGCGACGGTCCCGACCGGCGCCAAGGCTGCAGCATAAGCCATACACCACAGGACCGGGCGGGGGCACCGGGCCGTCACATGATCCGCCGGAGCGCCAAGCGCCCCGGCGGATCATTGCTTTTACGAGACCCGTTCCTGCGGTGAGTGTTTGAAGCCTTGAATTTGCCCCCGCCGCGACGCAACCTCCGCTCGTCATGACCAAATGGATTTGCAGGCTTGGCCTCGCCGCGATTGCAGCCTTGTGCGCGACGTCGTTTGCCTACGCGCAATCCGCCGATCTCGTCCTGTGCGATCGCATCGCCGCCGATCCATCCGATCCGGACAAGCCCGCCGACATCAAGGGCGTCACCGATATCGCGGCCTCCGACATTGCGACCGCGATCAAGTTTTGCAGGACTGCGGCACCAGGCTCGCGACGCGCGATGTATGAGCTCGGCCGCGCCTATGCCGCCAAGGGGCAGGCCGCGGACGCGATCGCCGCCTGGCGCAAGGCCGCTGACAAGGGCTCGACCTCGGCGATGGTCGAACTGGGCGTGGCGTACGGCACAGGCGCCGGCGTCGCGAAGGACGAAGCGCAAGCCCGCAAGCTGCTCGAGCGCGCGGCCGAAGGCGGCAACCCGCGCGGCGTCTCCAATCTCGCAGCACTCGGCGACGGCGGTGCGTCCTCCGATCCGGTGCGGGCGCGCCAGTTGCTTGCCAAGGCCGCCGAGACCAATGCGGAAGCGCAGTATCAGCTTGGCCTGATGCTGGCCGATGGCACCGGCGGGCCAAAGGATGACGCCGGTGCGAGAAGCCTGTTCGAGAAGGCGGCGGCGCAGAACCATCCCGGCGCGCTGGAGCGAATGGGCGCCTTCGCGCAGGAAGGCCGCGGCGGGCCGAAGGATGCCGAAGCCGCCAAAGCCTATTACCAGAGAGCCGCCGATCTCGGCGACGAGAACGCGAAGGCGGCGCTGAAGCGGATGCAATGCCCGGTTGCAATCAAGGACAAGCGCGGCAATCTTGTCACGAATCTCTGCTTCTAGATCGGAGGGCGGCACGCTCGTCTTCAAGCGTCGCTAGCGGCGCCGCCTTGATCGAGCGCAAATGGGTTGGCGGTCCGTCAGCTAGAGAGCATTCAGGCCTGCCGGCGACTGCGGGCGGGATTGGCGACGACACGAAGAAGGTTGGAGAAAATCAAAATGAAGCTTCGCATGCCAATGGTGGCGCTGCTGGCGGCCTGTTTTGCAGCGCCCCTGGCGATCGCCCAGTCCGGGGTGGACGTCTCGGTCGAGCCCTATGTGCCCCGTCTCGGCGACATCATGGATACGCTGCAACTGCACCACATGAAGCTTTATTATGCCGGGAAGGCGCAGAACTGGGATCTCGCCGAGTTCGAGCTTCGGCAACTCAGGGCCGAGCTGGCAGAGGCTGCTCTGCTATACTCCGGCATTCCCGCCTCGAATGTCACGACTTTGGCGACGCCGGTCCAGTCGATTGCCGACGCGGTCAAGGCGAAGGACATGCGCAAATTCACGGATGGGGTCAGCCAGCTCACCGAGGGCTGCAACGCCTGTCATCAGTCGATGGACCGCAAGTTCATCGTGATACGGCTGCCGACAGCGGAGCAGCCTTTCACCAATCAGGTCTTCACGCCACAAGGCAAGAAGTGACCGATCCGAACTGCCGCATGCAGAGAGCGGCCGCCGGGCCGCCCTTTTCATTGAGGATGCGATCGCTTAAGCGCCTTGTTGGGCGCACTTCTTCATGAAGCTGGTCTTGGCGGCGCCGGCGAGCGGCTTGCCGTCCGAACCGACCGCCTTGGCTGCGCACGCATCCTGCGTGCATTTCTTCATGAACGAGGTTTTTGCGGCGCCGGCAAGCGGTTTGCCGTCCTTGCCGACCGCCTTGCTTTCACAGGAATCCTGCGCGAATGCCGAGCCGGCCGCGAAGATGGCGACCACGGCAGCGAGAAATATCTTCTTCATCAGAGGTCTCCCTAAACCCGCAAAGTTCTTCGATTGGAACCCTAAATCTTGGCATGATCAAGCACGAAGGCGCAGTCGGGCGATAAAATCCTTGTTCAAGCGAGCAGCGCCTTGAAATCCGCACGCGCGCGTTGCGCTTCGAGCCGTGCGGCGTCGCACGCGTCACCGAGGCCGAAGAATCCGTGGATCAGGCCGAGCCCTTCGTGATGGCGCGTCGGGACATCGGCGGCCTGCAGCGCCTTCACGTAAGCTGCGCCTTCATCGCGCAGCGGATCGAACCAGGCGGTGCAGACCACCGCGGGCGCAACACCCGCCAGGCTTTGCGCGCGCAGCGGCGAGACGCGCCAATCGGTGCCTTGACTGTGGTCTGCAAGGTAATGGCCGCAAAACCACTGCATCACCGCGCGTGACAGGAAATAGCCCTCGGCATTCTCGGCCCGCGAAGGAAAGCGCGCATTTTCGGTTGCGTCGGCGTAGCTTCCGGCCACGTCCGTCACCGGGTAGACGAGGAGCTGGCCGGCAAGCCTGATGCCGGCGTCGCGCGCGGCAATCGCAACCGTCGCAGCGAGATTGCCTCCCGCGCTGTCGCCGGCAACGCCGAGGCGCCTGCCGTCGCCGCCGAATTCGTCGATGCGGCCCGCAACGTCACGCAGCGCAGCAAACGCATCCTCGAAGGCGCCGGGGAAGCGCACTTCGGGTGGACGGCGATAGTCGACGGACACCACGACCGCGCCGGTCTCGATCGCAAGCCAACGCGCCTGCCGGTCATGCGTTTCGAGATCGCCGGCCACCCAGCCGCCGCCGTGAAAGAACAGCACGGTCGGCGATGATCCCGACGCAAGGCGGTAGATCCGTGCCGGCAAGGCTCCGGCTGCGCCGTTCACCTGCGTATCGTCGACGCTTGCCACCGCCGGCGGCGGAACGGCCGCCCGGGAGGCTGCAAGCGCACGGAGCGAGTCTCGGGCGCTCTGGGGGGTCATGGTCTCGGGATCGCGCAGCGGAAGCAGGGGAATGATCTGGGCGATGACGGGATCGAGCGGAACGTTCATTTGCAATCCTTGGACGCCGTTTGCGGTCTTGGTTGGGCGTCAGCATAGATAGCGCCTGCCGCGCCTGCAACGGTGCGCACTTCCGATGCGCAAGGATGGTACCCACTTTTCCCGTGACAGGGCCCACGTCTTTCGACTAGATATTTCGCATACGAAATAATTCGGAGAACCGAGGCTGACCAACCGAAAGAACCATCGTCTCGTCTACCTGTTGAGCATGGCGCAGCGGCGCGTGCAGCGCGCTGCGATGGCGAGCTCCGAAAGCGGGGTTTCGCCGGCGCAGGCCGGCCTGCTGTTCGTGCTCGGCAAGCAGGACGGCGTCTTGATGGGAGAAGCGGGGGCCGCCCTTGATCTCGGGCCGGCGGGGATCAGTGGACTGGTCGACCGCATGGTGGCGTCGGGTCTCGTCGAGCGGCGCGCCGATGACGACGATGCGCGGGCCTCGCGCGTTTTTCTGACGTCGAAGGGCCGCAAATCGCTCGTTCGCGCCAGGGAAACGGCGCGCGCGATGAACGCGCGCCTTGCGGACGGATTCAGCGATCAGGAGATCGACATCGTCGCGCGTTGGCTGGCCGGCATTCAGAACAAATTTCCCAGAGGAGATGGAGCATGACGGACAACGTTCAGATCAAGAGCAACGACGGCATTTTGACGCTGACGCTTGCGCGCCCCGACAAAAAGAACGCGCTGACCAATGAGATGTACGGCAAGTTGGCCGATGCTATCGAAGCGGCGGAGCAGGACCTCAGCGTGCGCGTGATCCTGATCCGCGGGCAGGGTGATTCCTTCACAGCCGGAAATGACATTGCTGAATTTGCGGCGGTGGCCGCGGGCGCAGCCCAGGGCGAGCGCCACGTGATGCGGTTCATCCGCTCGCTGCCGCGCCTTTCCAAGCCATTGGTCGCCGCGGTGCAGGGAAGGGCGGTCGGGGTCGGCACCACGATGCTTCTGCATTGCGATCTGGTCGTGCTTGCGGAGAATGCGTTGTTGTCGACGCCGTTCATCAGCCTGGCGCTGGTGCCGGAAGCGGCATCGAGCCTGCTGCTGCCGCTACGCATCGGACATGCGCGTGCTTTCGAGCTCTTCGCGCTGGGTGAGCCGGTTCCGGCCAGCGTGGCGCTTGGTTTGGGACTGGCCAACCGCGTTGTGCCTCTGGATCAACTCGATGCCGAAGCGATGGCGCTCGCGCGGCGTCTGGCCAAACAGCCGCTGGGCTCGCTTGTCGCGACCAAGCGGCTGATGCGCAAAGCCGACATGCTCGTCAGGCAGATGGACGAGGAGAGCGAGCATTTCGAGGCGCGGCTGAAGTCGGCCGAGGCGCGGGAAGCCTTCCAGGCTTTCGCCGAGCGCAGGCCGCCGGATTTCGCGCGGGCCGGCTAATTCACAAAGCCGCGAGGCTGAAACGCGAACAATCTTTCACCGCTCGTGATCGCGGACAAGGCTTTCTTCCCGTTTTCCGCCCTGCAACGACAGCAACGTTGCTATTTCAGCGGTGCACTTGCCGCAATGCGCCCGCCATCAAACATCGCAAGGACCGTTGACGTTCGGGAGATTGGCCATGGGCCTGCAGCAAA
Organism: uncultured Bradyrhizobium sp.; assembly: GCA_964454955.1. Taxonomy (GTDB): domain Bacteria; phylum Pseudomonadota; class Alphaproteobacteria; order Rhizobiales; family Xanthobacteraceae; genus Bradyrhizobium. The sequence goes on from CAYVVB010000375.1 coordinate 10,100, forward strand.
CAAGTATCGAATCGCTTCCCTTCGTGAAGGCCGAACTGAATTACCTCGCGCCGGTTGCCGGCAAACCGCGCACCTACGCTTTCGATCCGCCGCCGGGCGAGCCGAAGTCGACGGCCCTGCCGGAGTCGCACGTCGTTCCGATCTTCGACGGTCGCCTGATCGCACAAAACTTCTCGCTGGACCGCGAGGGCTTCGCGCTGGTCCGCCATCCGACGGTGGTCCGGAACTTCTACGACGACGAGGAGGTGAGACGGGTCTACTATCCGCTGGCGGAAGCATTCCTGCGCGCCACCTTGCGGGCGGATCGCGTCGTCATCTTCGACCACACCGTGCGCAAGCGCGTGGCGGACGCGCCCGATATCCGTGGCGCCGGCCCGCGGCAGCCTGCGACACGCGTGCATGTCGATCAGACCGTGACGTCGGGCCAAAATCGCGTGCGCGAACATGTGCCCGACGAAGCCGAGGAACTCCTGAAGGGGCGTGTCCAGGTGATCAATCTGTGGCGCCCGATCCGCGGACCGGTGCGCGACACGCCGCTTGCGATGTGCGACGGGCAAACGGTGGCGGAAGGCGATCTCGTCGCGTCCGACCTGATCTATCCCAATCGCCGGGGTGAAACCTATTCGGTGAAATACAATCCCAATCATCGCTGGTTCTATTTTCCCGACATGACGCCGGACGAGGCGATCCTGCTCAAGTGCTACGATTCCGCCACGGACGGTCGCACGCGGTTCGGGCCGCATACCGCTTTCGTCGATCCGGCCACGCCCGTTGATGCCGCGCCGCGGGAGAGCATCGAATTGCGCACGCTGGTGTTTCACCGTTGACCCAGCAGCCCGCCGGCTGCGGACCCGCTGTCATTGCCCGGCCCGACTAGGCCGGGCGGGTGCAGATTCTAGAGACGTTGGTGCTTGAGTCGAAAGGCCGTGGAATACTGGATGCCGCATACGCGAGGCATGACGATTGAGAGATGCGAGTTCGCGCCGCGAGGCAGTGACTGGACACTGAGCTGAAGCAGTCCGGCGTTCGTTAAGGGGTCATTTCAAAATATCTGCCCGCCGCTCGACCATTGCAGTGCGTCATCGACGTGCCGCCACAATTTGTCGTTTCAACTAGGCTCCAAGAAAAAAGCAGTCCGGGAGAGCGTCCCGATGCGGAGCATGAGGATTGCCGCGATTTCCGTCGCGGCACGGGGGTTGGCCGTCGCCGCCGTAAGCTGCACGGCGGGCAGTTCCATTGCGCAGGGTGGGGAAGGCGCGCTCAAGATCGTCGATGCATGGGTGCCGGCCGCCGGCAAGGTCGGCGCGGATGTTCCACTGCTGCTGACCATATGCAACGACGCCGACGCCGCTGATGCGCTGATGCGCGTCAACTGCCCTGTGGTGAATTTTTCCGAAAGACATACGGTCGATCGCGGCGAAGGCGCGCCCGCGATGCGGACGATCCCATCGATCCCGCTCGCCGCAGGCAGCACCACCGTGCTCAAGCCGGACGGCTACCACATCATGCTTCTGCAAACCCGGCAGCCGCTTGCCGCGGGCGAGCGGTTCACATGCTCTATCGCCTTTCAGAAAGCGGGAACAATCGAAACGGAGGTGGACGTCCGCGAACCGCCCTGAGCGGTGCAATCCCAATAACAGTCTGATCAAAAAGCTTCCGATCGGCGGGCGGCCGGATATGCCGGAGTCCGAAGGCTAACGAGAAGTCATCAGCAAAGGAGGAAACGACATGAGGAATTTCACGGGGTGCAAGCCTTCGCTGCGGGCCGCGCTGCTCGCAACCGTTGCGGCGGCATCAATTGCAGCGTTACCGGCAAAGGCGGCCGATGAGGTCACCTCCGAGCGGCTGCTCAATTCCGACAAGGAGCCCGGCAACTGGCTCCATCACCACAAGAATTATTCTGCGACCCGCTTCTCCAGCCTTTCAGATATCAACAAGGGCAACGTCAAGAATCTCAAGGTCGCATGGACCTTGCACCTCGGCGGCGTCGAAGGCGGCGGCATCTGGTCGCATGGCGGGCTCGAGGGCACGCCGATCGTCGAAAATGGTATGATGTACGTTACCGACGGATGGGGTTCAGTCTACAAGATCGACACCCACGGCGGCAAAGGCACGCTGCTGTGGAAGATGGATCCGAAGACCGACCATGACTGGGCGGGCGCTGTCGCGTGCTGCGGCGTCGACAATCGCGGCGTGGCATTGTGGGGTGATCTCGTCGTTTCGCACACGCTCGACGGCAGACTGATCGCAACCAACAAGGAGACGGGCCAGGTTGTCTGGCAACGTCAGGTCGCCGATCCCAACAAGGGCGAGGTCATCACCGGCGCGCCGCTCATCGTGAAGAACATGGCCATCACCGGCGTTGCCGGTGCCGAGTACGGAATCCGCGGCTGGATCGCCGCGACCGATCTCACGAACCAGAAGGAGGTCTGGCGCACCTACACGATACCCGCCAAGGGCGAACCTGGGGCCAACACCTGGAAGGACGACCACAATGCCGCTGTGAGCGGCGGAGGATCGACGTGGGTGACCGGCAGTTACGATCCGGCGACCAACACTCTTGTCTGGGGCACCGGCAATCCCGGTCCAGACTGGGATAACGAATACCGGCCCGGCGACAATCTCTATACCGACAGTTCGCTGGCGCTCGATGCCGATACCGGCAAGATCAAATGGCATTATCAGCACACGCCCAACGATCCCTACGACTACGACAGCGTGGCGGAAAATGTGCTCGTCGACGTGCAGGGGCCCAATGGTCCGCAGAAGCTCGCACTCGAAGCGGATCGCAACGGGTTCGCCTACGCGGTCGATCGCACCACGGGCAAGTTCCTCTGGGGCCTCCCCTTCGTGAAGAAGGTCACATGGACCAAGGGCATCGACCCGGAGACGGGCAAGCCCATCGAGTATGACCCGAACAAGCCGGTGCAGACCTACGTCGCAGCGGTGACGCCAAGCCGCACGAACATGGAAACCGATATCTGCCCCGGCAACATGGGAGGCAAGAATTGGCCGCCGACGGCCTACAATCCAAATCTGAAGCTCTGGTACATTCCCGTCATCGAGAGCTGCAACCACATCAAGGTCGAGACGGAGACGCCGGAAAAACTGAAGGCGCGAGACTTCTTCACCGGCGGCGGTCCGAGCCAGCCATTTCACATAACGGGGAGCGTCACCGCAATCGACGTCACGACCGGCAAGGTCGCGAGCAAGTTCGAGACGCCGTTCCCGAATCTCGGCGGCATTCTGGCGACCCCAGATCTCGTGTTCTCCGGTCAGCCATCGGGTGAAGTGATGGCGCTCGACGCCAAGTCGCTCGAGAAACTGTGGGAGTTCAACACAGGCGGCGGCGTGAGCGCGCCTCCGATGACGTTCTCCGTCGACGGCAAGCAGTACGTCGCGATCCTGGTCGGACAGGGCGGCGCCTGGGACAAGTGGTTCATCGATTCCACGCCCGAGTTGAAGAAGATGCAGCCGGGATCGATGCTCTACGTCTTCTCGCTCTAAAGCACTGCGAGCGGGCGGATCAAAAGTCCGTCCGCTCGGAAAACCGCTACACGCCCTTCGGGATCATGCCCCAGGCAGAGGCCAGAGAAAATGAAACGACACGACCTGCCTGTTGCAGGAGCCTTGTTTGCGCTTGTCGTCATCGCAACCGCGGCGATGACGGCAAGCGGCGTTGCGCAATCCGCCGATCCGACCGATGCCGGCAAAGCCGTCTTCAGGCGCGCCAACTGCTTCGGCTGCCACAAATGGCACGGCAATGGGGGCGGCGGCTATGGCGGCGATGCGCTGTCACTGCGCAAGACCCAGTTATCGCGCGAACAGATCATCGAGACGGTCGCGTGCGGCAGGCCGGGGACGGGCATGCCGTTCTTTACGCGCGGCGCCTATGACAGCGTCAAATGTCACGGCATGACCCGACAGGATGTCGGCAATCGGATCCCACCGGAGGCAAACACATTCCTGCGTCCCAGCGACATGGAAGCCGTGGCGGACTACGTCATCGCTCACATCAAGGGCAGGGGCGAGCCGAACTACGGCGAATGCGTCGATTTCTTCGGCGAAACGTCCCGCGTCTGCGACATCTACAAGGCGGCGCAACCGGCTGCTACGAACTCCGCGACCGCAGGGCAATCGAAATGAGACCGTGGATCAAACGCGCAATACTGGCGGGCGGCATTCTGCTGACCGCGCTGCAGCAGACCATCGCGCAGGGCTTCTCAGGCAACGATCTGCGCGACATCAGGATCGGGATGCCGGTCGCCGAGATTCCCGGCGCCGGCTATGTGAACTTCTCCTGCGCTGACGATGCCAACCGCAAGCCGTCGGGCTGGTCGGACTGGCGTGACTGTCCGACAGGCGCCGGTCAGTTGCGGGCGCTGCGCTTCGGTTACGATCCGGCCACCAGCCGGGATGGTACTGTCGTCGCGGGCCATCCGGCCGTCCTGACGGCGCTGATCGATGATGCCGGCACCATCGCCGGTCTGAAGATCGAGACCGATCCGAAAGCGAGACTCTATCTTCGCAAGAAGGCCTTCCTGTTCGGTCCCCAGGTGGAAGCGCGCTACGGAGCGGACGGGTGGTCCTGCAAGCAGGCCGATCCCAAGGCAGGCGAACAACCGGTCGGCGGCGTCTATCTCAAGGAGACATGTACGAAAACGACGACCGGACGCGCGCTCACGATCGAACGCAATTTCTTTCGCCAGGCAGGTCAGGATGAAAAGAGCTTCGTCGACGAGACGCGGGTCACGATCCTTCGCGCGCACCCGTAGAGCCTTTCCACCTCTAGAATTGCAAGGCCCGAGCTTGCGGTCGAAAGCGCCAAGAAGGCTGACATTTCCTGCCGAGGAACCTTTCACAAAGGCAAGCGTTACGGCGGTCGTTGAGTTGAGGCTCAACGGGAGTGCTCCCTTTGCGTGAATGGACAGCCCAACGATCGGCAGGACAATCATAATCACATCGTCGACAGAACATGCCCGGTGAAGACCCGGCCTGACACGCATCCACAAATTCCATGAGGCACCGGTCGCGCAACGATGCGACTGCCCTTGAGCCGACCCGCAGATCAGGAGCGAGCCCAGCAGAACTTGCAACAGCCATAGTGGAGAGATCGCCATGGCAGCAAATCTCACATCCTTAGTGATGCAATTCCTGACCCCCGACGTCATCGAGAAGATCGCCTCATTCCTGGGACTCGACAAAGCCGCAACCGAGAAGGCGGCGGGAGGAGCGGTACCGGCCTTGCTGGCGGGCCTGTCCGATCTGGTGGCCACCCCTGCCGGAGCCAACCAGGTCTCCAAGCTGGTGTCGCAGCAGCAAGTCGGCCCGCCCACGGATCTCCTGCAGAGCGCCGGCCCCCAGGGGCTCGCAGAGACAGGATCGAGCATGCTGGCCGGATTGTTCGGAGGCCGGACCGTGGACGCCCTGGCTCAGGCGGTGGGCAAGTCTGCAGGGACGGGCGAGAGCGGCGGCAAGTCGCTGCTCAGCGTGCTTGGTCCGATCGTGCTGGGTGCGCTGGGACAACAGCAGCGCAGTGCAGGCCTCGACGCCAACGGCCTGGCATCGCTCCTGCGCTCACAGAAGGACCAGATCACCGCGGCGATCCCATCGGGTCTTGCGGACCAGCTTGGCGCTGCGGGTTTGATCGACAAGGCGGAGGAGGGGCTGCGCAGCGGGGTGACGGCAGCTTCGGCGGGAGCAAGCCGTGTCGAAGGCGCTGCTGGGCGGGCCGATACCTCATCAAGGCAGACAGCCTCCGCGATGCCGGGCAGGTCGCAATGGCCCTACTGGCTGGCCGGCGTGATCGTATTGGCCGGTCTTGGCTGGTACGTCATGCAACGCCAGGATGAAGAGAACGTCGCCGAAGCGCCTGTGCAACAAACACAGCCTGCGGGCGGAACCGTCGGGATGGCCCCTGCGTCGTTGACCGTCGACGGGGTGAACCTGGCCAGCGAGCTCGGCTCGTCTGTCGACGCCTTGAAGTCCGCGCTACCCGGCATCACGGATGCCGCCGGCGCTCAGGCAGCGGTGCCCAAGATCAACCAGGTGACAGCCCAGCTGGATGATCTCCGCACGCGCGCAGCAAAGCTCTCGCCGGAAGGACGAAGCGTGCTGGTCAAACTGGTCGCTGCCGTGAAACCCCAGATCGAGCAGATGTGCGACAACGTCATGGCTACACCCGGCGCACCGGTCGCGAAGCCGGCGATCGATGGTCTCAGAGCAAAGATGGACTCGCTGACGCAAGTTTGAAATTTTGCGAACGCCGGGCTGGCCCGGTCGGCCGTCAACGTGTCTGGCTGTCCGTACCGCTGCGGGTGGCCGACTTGCGTGGCGGCTGGCCGGTGGCGCCCGCCTCCTGACAGGGAAGCTGGGTCCATGATCCGTCGGCTGCCATCTGGTAGGCGTGGCAGGGCGACGATGAACTCGCATCTTCGGTGGGCTTCTGCGCGTCGGAGTGTTTCGCCAGGGCAGGTGCTGCGAGCGCAATCAGCGCAGCAGCCGAGCCTGCGAAGATCATGTTTGCGATCCGCATCGTGAGGCTCTCCTTCTGAAGACGCTTTTTCGCAAAAGGATTTTGGCATTTTTGTGCCACGATGGCCGCCGGACGCGGATTGCTTAATGAATTGAAAACTCGTCTCAACTTTTGTCGAACATGCCCTACAATGCATCGGCCATGAGCTACCGCATTCTCCTGTTTTACGGCTCCTATCGCTCCGACCGGATGGGGATTCGGCTGGCGCAGTTCGTGCTCGAGGGTCTTCGTGCGCGCGGCCACGACGCCGAACTGATCGATGCCAAGGCCGTCG
>CAYVVB010000376.1:0-18008 GCA_964454955.1 uncultured Bradyrhizobium sp.
GAGAGGCTCACGGCTCCGCGACGACGGTGTTGCGCAGCACGCCGATGCGTGAGGACTCCACCTCCACCACGTCTCCCGGCTTGAGCCAGCGCGGCGGATCGAAACGCGCGCCGGCCCCGGTCGGCGTGCCCGTCGCGATCATGTCGCCGGGCTTGAGGGTGGCGAAGGTGGAGAGGTAGGCGATCAGGAAATCGAACGGGAACATCAGGCGTTCGGTCGAGTCCTGCTGGCGGACCTCGCCATTCACCCGCGTGACGATGTCGTGCGGTCCGCGCGGATCGCATTCATCACGGGTGACGATCCACGGACCGATGCTGCCCGAGCGATCGAAATTCTTGCCCTGCGTGACGTTGAACTTGCCGTGGCGCAGCCAGTCGCGCACGGTGCCCTCGTTGCACAGCGTCATGCCGAAAATGTGCGACCAGGCGTCTTCGCGCCGAATGTGGCGACCCTGCCTGCCGATCACGATGACGAGTTCGCCCTCATAGTCGAGCTCGTCCGACACCTTCGGCTTCTCGATCCCCTGCCCCGAGCCGACCACCGAGGACGCGTTGCGCACGAACAGGCTCGGATATTTGGGCAGATCGGAACTGTCCTTGTATTCGGCGTTGCGGTCCATGTAGTTCACGCCGATGCACCACAGCTTCTCCGGCGCCAGCACCGGCGGCAGCAGCGTCAGTTGCTCGAGCGGACGATCGGGCGTCGCTCCTGCAACCGCCTGCCGCGCGGCGGAAAGTCCGTCACGCGCGATCAGCGCCTGCAAATCCGGAAAGTCGCGTCCGATCCGCTTCGAGAGGTCGACGACCCCGCCTTCCACCGCCGCACCGTAATGCGGCTCGCCGTTCACCAGATAGCTCAGTAATCGCATCGCGACCGTCCCGTTCTTTACGTCAGGCCCCCGGAGCCCGCTTCCGATGGAATCGGGCCGGGATCAGCGAAGAAAACAAGCGATTTTCGCATGCTCTACTTCAGGGCACATGCCGGATCGGGGGGACCGAAGGCCTCATCGCCCGGAATCCGAGCCAGGACCTTGTAATAGTCCCAGGGGTATTTGGATTCGGACGGCGTCTTGACCTGGACCAGCATCAGGTCATGCACCATCAAGCCATCGGGCCGCAGATGGCCGTTCCTGGCGAAGACATCCTCGATCGGCTTTTCCCGCATCTTCTGCGCCACCACGAGGGGTTGATCCGTTCCCGTTTCCTTGATCGCATTCAGATAGGTCATCACGGCCGAATAGACGCCGGCCTGCCACATCGTCGGCATGTGATGCACCCTCTCGAAGAAGCGCTTCGACCATTGGCGGCTCTTGTCGTCGAGATCCCAGTAGAAAGCCGTCGTGAGAAGCAGCCCCTGGGCGGCATTCAACCCGATCGAGTCGATATCGGTAATGAGGGCCAGCAGAGCGGCCATCTGCTGTCCGCCCTGAAACACGCCGAATTCGGCGCCCGTCTTGATTTCGTTGATGTTGTTCGGCGGCCCGCCTGCAAGGCCGATGATCTTCGCTTTCGATGCCTGCGCCTGCAAGATGAACGACGATGGATCCGGCGTGCCGAACGGAGGCCGCACCGAGCCGAGGACCTTGCCGCCATTGGCGGTCACCACCACTGAGGCATCTGCCTCGAGGGAATGGCCGAATGCATAATCATCCGTGATGAAGAACCAGCTATCGCCACCGCGCTTGACCACCTCGCGCGCGGTTCCGACCGCGAGTGCGCGCGTGTCAAAGGCCCATTGCATCGAGTACGGATTGCAGGACTTGCCGTGAAAACTCGCAGTGCCCGTTCCGTGCGTGATGAACAGCTTCTTGCGGTCGCCGGCGACCTGCTGCACGGCCAGTCCCACCGCGGAGATCGGAACGTCCACGATCAGATCCACCTGCTCGGTGTCGTACCAGCGCCGCGCGATATCCGCACCGATATCGGGCTTGATCTGGTGATCGGCGGAGATCACGGTGATCGGCTTGCCAAGCACGCTGCCGCCAAAATCCTCAGCGGCCATTTTCGCGGCCTCGACCGATCCCGGGCCATCCGCCGTCGCCGACGGTCCCGACATGTCGGTCAACACGCCGATCTTCACCACGTTGTCCGAGATCTCGGCGCTTGCGGCCATCGGGAATCCGATCACGCCAAGCGCCGCCACCAGCGCGATCGTCAATCTCGGCATCGTCTGTATTGTTCCCCATTTCTCGCCCTGCCGGGCCAAACAGCTCAAGTATGACAAAACTGGTCCCCTAGATGATGGTCATGGTCGCAGCCGTACAACCGACGGCGAAAACCGGAATTGGCGCGTAGAAATAGACATCGCCCTTGCCGCCCGCGGCAGCGGCAGCAGTGATGAAGGTGCGGATCTCGAAGCCGCCCGGGCCGGCATCCCGGTAAATCTCGGTATCGGTGTAAGACAGCAGGGCGGTCTTGTCGTTGCGCGCCCAGCGCGCCAGAAATTCCCGGTCCCACGCCTCGTTGATCTTTCCGGAATCCGGCGTCGCCGGCCAATGCGAGATACCGCCGGTCCCCACGATCGCGATCCGCTCCGGGATGGCATCCGCGGCCCGGCGCAGCGCTTCGCCGAACGTCCATGCGCGATGAAGCGGCGGCAGCGGCGGCGCCTGACAATTGATGTGGGCGGGGATGAACGGGATTTCGTCGCGGGGATTGAGGAAGTGCAGCGGCACGGCCAGGCCGTGATCGAACGTCCATTCCTCGCAAAACGCGATGTCCACCTCGTTCTGGACGCCTTCGATCAAACGCCGCGCAATATCCGGGTTGCTCGGTGCCCTCCTCTTCTTGATCCTGAGGAATTTCTCGTCCTCGATCGGCCCCTGGAAGCCGTCGCTCATGCCGAGCGCGAACGCCGGCATGTTGTTCATGAAGAAATTGCCGAAATGCTCCGCCGCGACGACGACGAGTGCGTCGGGGCGAGCCGCTTCGAGCTCTTCACGCATCCGGTCGAGCGCCGCGTAGAAGGGTTCACGAACCGCCGGATCGGCGGTCTCCGGGCGAGCGGTAATGCCGGGCGCATGGCTGCACACGCCAACGAATGCAAGGGTCATAGTCCCGCAACCTTCTCATCGATGTCAGTGGTCATGGCGTAGACGCCGGCGCGAACCGGCCCGTGCACGCGAATGCCATCACGCATTCTCTGCAGGTAGTCGCTCCATCCGACGCCACAGGCCGCGGCGAAATGCATGAGGATCTGGCAGTTGACGCCGAGGACATAGATCAAGCCGATGTCCCTTTGGAGGAGCGCTTGCCGTTCCTCTTCGGTCAGGTCGTACCGGTCCAGCAGGCCGGCGAAATCATCGACGAAGCGACGATAGACATCCGGATCCCGGTTGATGTCGAAAAGGACCTTTTGCAGCTGATACAGGCTCAACGTGGTTTCCATCCCGTTCGGTTATCGCGCGGCGATCGCCGGTCATTCTCATTTGCGTGTTAGCATATGAATAATTCGTTTGCCAATAGAGAATAGCAGCCTGACACCGGGGCGCCGGCCCGATCTGCTACGACGTTGATGAGCGATGACCGAGTGCGCGAGAACATTCCGCAGCGACTTGCCGGAGGATGCCGGCTCGCTGCGAACGCGGTCCGAGGTCCACGACTCCTGCGGGAACAAGAACGGTCAACGCAAACTGGATGCGGCCCTGGTGGTCGAACACCGGCGCGCTCGCGGCATCGATTCCGGGGGTGAAATCGCCCTTCAGGCATGCGACCCCGTCACGGCGGACGGTTTCGAGCATTTCGAGAAACTTGGATTTGCTGAGCTTCCGTCCCTCGTAGGTCGGAGTTACGCCCGATGCGAACTCCCTTGTGATCGCATGCTCGGCAAGCCTCGTCGAAAGAAAGGCAGAGAAGACCCGTCCCGACGCCGAACCCAGCAGCGGCAGCACGGAGCCCGGGCGAACATAGACATTGATCGGCCGGTCAGCCTCGATCCATCTGATGACGACCGGCACATATCCGTTCCAGGCGACCAGCAGCACGGTCTCGCCGGTCTCGCTATGAAGCCGGTCAAGATAGGACAGCCCCGTTCGAAACGCGTCGAGCCGCGCAAGCTTGGCGAGGCCGATCGTCAGCGCGGATGGTCCAAGGTCGTAACGCCCGTCCTCGATCTGTTCGACGAATCCCTGCCGGATGAAGCTGACCATGTAGCGATGCACGATGCTGGCCGGCAGCCCTTCCGATGCCGCAAGTTGGGAGAGCGGCATGGCCGATGGATGCTGCGCGAGCGTCCGCAAGATCTGCAAGCCCTTTTCGATGGACTGAATTCCACGCTGCTCGGGCTTCTGCTGCGCCTTCGGCATCCTGATCCGTCCTCTATGGTTCAAACAACGGCTGCAACGCCCGGCCATTTTTCCCCGGAGCAACTTGTTTGCTAATGGAGAATTCGACTATTTTGTCAAAGTGCACAAGGCGCGGAGCGACGGGGCGTCCGCGCAGCCGATCCCGGCCGGCACGCCCGCGGCCGGCAGCGTTCGAAATCGAGGAGGACAGGTGAGCAGGAGAACCGCGGTCTATTGCGAGACGTTCAAGCACATGAATCCGGTGCCGGCCGCGTGCCGGATCGGAAACCTGGTCTTCTCGGGCGGGATCCACGGACGCGATCCCGAGACCGGGGCGACGCCGGAACGCCTCGAGGAGCAATTGCGGCTGACCTTTGCAAACGTGGATGCAGTGGTCAGAAGCGCGGGCGGCTCCGTCGAAGACATCATCAAGATGACGTTCTGGATGGCTGACAGGTCACAGCGGAAAGCGCTGAATGTCGAATGGGAGCGCATGTTCCCGGATCCGCGCAGCCGGCCGGCGCGGCATGTGATCAAAGGCGGCCTCGACCCTTACATGCAGGTGCAGTGCGACTTCATTGCCGTGCTCGGCAATTGAGAGCGGCAGGAGGGTTCAGTTCGGGCCGCCTGCAAGGCCGACAGCGGCGGCCGTGATACCCTTCGCGCGCGCCGTCAGCCCCGCGGTCTGATGGGGCGAGGCGGGCATGCCGCCTGACACGGGCTGGGCACGGGCGAAGCCTCCTGAACATTGGCAGATCCCAACACCGAAAATTGCAGAACGGTGATCGGAAAGCCCATCACTTCATAAGCCGATCAGCGCATTGGCCTCGTCTATCTCCTGCAGGGTCAGGACCAAAAGGCAATCGACCAGTTGTCGCGCGCGGCGTTCGAGGCGCCCAATGCCGGACACCCGGTGGCTTACCTCGCCTCGGCCTACGCCCTGGTCGGCCGCGAGCAGGAGGCGCGCGAGGCGCTGGACCACTACGTCAAGCTGTGGCCGAAGACCTCCCTGCGATTCGAAAGGATCTGAAGCCTCCGCCGACGCTGCTCGCTCGCGCTCGGGGTTGCAGCCGGGAGGAATAGATTGACTGCGGCTTTCCGCGGCCGCGACGGCTAACGGTCTGATTTTCGGATGGGTTTATGGTGGGCACGACAGGGATCGAACCTGTGACCCCTACCATGTCAAGGTAGTGCTCTCCCGCTGAGCTACGTGCCCGAAAGTTGTCTTAGGTGGGTCGGGGGTCCGTATATCGGCTCGGGGGCGGGCAAGCAAGGACGCTTAGCCCCGATCCGTTACGATTTGCGCCGGCCGCCTCAGGCCGCCAGCATCTTGTTCACTTCGCTCACCAATTCGCGCAGATGCACCGGCTTGGACAGCACCTTGGCGTTCCTCGGGGCTTCCGAATCGGCGTTGAGCGCGACCGCCGCAAAGCCGGTAATGAACATGATCTTGATCTCGGGATCGAGTTCCGAGGCGCGGCGGGCGAGTTCGATGCCGTCCATCTCCGGCATCACGATGTCGGTGAGCAGCATCTCGAACGGCTCCTCGCGCAGCCGTTGATAGGCCGACATGCCGTTGTCGTGCGGCGAAACCTCGAAGCCGGCGTTTTCCAGCGCCTTGACCAGGAAGCGGCGCATATCGTTGTCGTCTTCGGCGAGGAGTATCTTGGGCATGGCGATGTGCGGAATTCCGGTTCGGCAATCAATGGTCTTCACTAAGCCCGACAGAGGGTAAATTTCGGGTGAAACTGAGGGGCCAGCGTCGCGTTGCGACCTACCTTTATTTTTGGACCGGATTGCGGCCTAAATCGTTCAAGGCAGGCGCCTTCAGTCTCTTGGGTCTCTTAAGAGACGTTCCAGCCGGGCCTGAGACTTTTTCGCTTGGCAGAACGGTTGCGATTACCGAGAATGTGCATCCATAAGAGCCCCGCTTTTCCGGCAAAATCCACACGCAGAGCGGATCAGAATCGAAGGGACGGCGCCCGAGAATGACCCGGTTTGATGGCGAACTGTCGCTTCCGTTCGAGATCGTCGAGCCTTCCGAGTGGCGGGCGCCCATCATCTTCAATTCGCCGCATTCCGGCTCGGCCTATCCGGACAGTTTCCTGAATGCGTCGCGGATCGATCTGCCGACGCTGCGCCGCTCGGAAGATTCCTTTATGGACGAGCTGATCGGCGAGCTGAGCGCGCTCGGCTTTGCGACCGTGCGGGTCAATTTCCCGCGCTCCTATGTCGACGTGAACCGCGAGCCCTACGAGCTCGACCCCCGGATGTTTTCCGGGCGCCTGCCGAGCTTTGCCAACACCCGCTCCATGCGGGTTGCCGGAGGGCTCGGCACGATTCCCCGTGTGGTCGGCGACGGCCAGGAAATCTACCGCGAGCGGCTGTCGGTCGACGATGCAATGGGCAGGATCGAAACGCTGTACAAGCCCTACCACCGTGCGCTGCGCCGGCTGATCTCCAAGGTGCACCAGAGTTTCGGAGCGGCGGTGGTGGTGGATTGCCATTCCATGCCCTCGATCGGCGTGTCGCGGGACGAGCCGCGGCGGCCGGACTTCGTCATCGGTGACCGCTACGGCACGAGCTGCGCGATGCTGCTGCCCGACATGGTCGAGGACACCATGACCCAGCTCGGCTACTCGATCGGCCGCAACAAGCCCTATGCCGGCGGTTTCATCACCGAGCACTATGGCAATCCGGGCAGCGGGCTGCATGTCGTCCAGCTCGAATTGAACCGGGCGGTCTATATGGACGAGCGGCGCCGCGAGAAAGGACCCCGCTTTGCCCAGGTGGCGGAGGATTTCGCAACGCTTGCGCTGGCGCTCGCCACCGTCCCGCTCGGTGAGCTCGGGCCATTCCAGGCCGCTGCGGAATAAAGCATGCGGTTTCTATTTACGTCATTCCGGGACGGTCCGAAGGACCAGGCCCCGGCCTCTCGAGATTCTCAGGTGCGCGATTGCGCACTATAGTTCGCGCTGCGCGCGCCTCGGAATGACGGAAAACCACTGGACAAGAAAAAAGGGCCGCTTGTGATGACAAGCGGCCCAAGTCTAGGGAGGAAACGCCCAAGGAGGGCAGCGATAGCGCGAGGCGCTACCGCACCGCAACAATATGCGATCGCGCTGCACAAAATGCAAGGGTTTTTGAATCATTTCCCATGCAAAAATCGCAGCCCTGTTAGAACCTCAGGCCCTCCCGCCGACGTGAAATTAAAAAGTATTCTCAAATACTTGGGCTTGACCGTCCAATTCCGAAGCCGCTGTACGGCGAAGCAGCTCTCGATTCCGTGATCGCCTCTCGGGCGATGAGACGACCCGATTCGGTATCCAAAATGCCAGACGAAAACTCTCAAGTCCGCATCGCGCGAGGTGACAGATTGAGCTAGGCAAGGAACACGGATTCTCCACCTCGCCCCGCCATCTTGTTTACCTTATTTGAAGGACCGCCGTGCCGGTTATCGATTTCAAAGCCTTCATCGGGCGCCTTGCAACGACCTCAGGCGAGACGATTCTGCCGTTCTTCCGCACCTCGCTGTCGATCGAGGACAAGAGCCACGACCGGGATTTCGATCCCGTCACCGAGGCCGACCGCGCCGCCGAGGCCGTGATGCGGCGGCTGATCAAGGCCAGTTTCCCGCAGCACGGCATCGTCGGCGAGGAGTTCGGCAACGAGCGCACCGATGCCGAATATGTCTGGGTGCTGGATCCGATCGACGGCACCAAATCCTTCATCGCCGGCTTTCCGATCTGGGGCACGCTGATCGCGCTGCTTCACAAGGGCATGCCGGTGTTCGGCATGATGCATCAGCCCTTCATCGGCGAGCGCTTTTCCGGCGACAACGCCTCGGCCAGGTATCAGGGGCCTTCCGGCGAGCGGCGGCTTGCGGTGCGCCGCTGCGCCTCGCTGCAAGAAGCGACCTGCTTCACCACGAGCCCGCTTCTGATGAACGAGCCCGATCGCGCCGCCTTCACCCGCGTTCAGGACACGGTGCGGCTCGCCCGCTACGGCGGCGATTGCTACTCCTATTGCATGCTCGCGGCCGGCCACCTCGACCTCGTGATCGAGACCGAGCTGAAACCCTACGACATCGCGGCGCTGATCCCGATCGTCACCGGCGCCGGCGGCATCGTCACGAGCTGGGAGGGAGAGCCGGCACAGAGCGGCGGCCGCATCATCGCCGCCGGCGATCCGCGCGTGCATGAGGCAGCGCTGAAGCTGCTGAACGCTTAGGTATTTCCTCATCCTGGGCAGGCTGCGAAGCAGGCGTCTCGAAGGATGAGGCCCGGACCGGGGACTCATGGTTCGAGACGGCGCGGACGCGCCTCCTCACCATGCGGGACAGCCCGTCCCTACTCCGCAGCCTTGCGCAGGTGATCCACCAGCAGCTTCGCCGGGCGGGGCAAGGTTTTGAAATCCCGGGCACAGATAACCAGCTTGCGGTTGGCCCAGGCGTCCCTGATCCGCAGCATGGCGATCCCCATCGTGCGGGCGCAGCGCTTTGCCGCCGCTTCGGGCACCACCGCGACCCCGACATCGGCCGCCACCATCTGGCAGATCGCATCGAAGTCGCGCAATCGCGCGCGAAAATGCAGGCGCATTCCGAGCCGGGCCGCATGCTTGCTGATGTGAGCCTGCAGCGCCGTGGCGCTGGTGAGCCCGACAAAGGGCGTGCCCGCAACCTCCCGAAAGTCGATTCCGCGCCGGGTGGCGAGCGGCGAACGCCGCGCGGCCACCAGCGTCAGGCGATCCTCGCTGAAGACGAAGCGCTCGACCGTCTCGGGCAGCGCATGCTCGGCGGCAAAGCCGAGATCGGCGGCGCTGTTTGCGATCGCGGCCCCAATATCGGCGCTCTCGCGCTCCTCGACGTCGACATTGATGTCCGGATGCTCGCGCAGGAATACCGCCAGCGCACGCGGCAGATGCTCCGACAGCCCCGACGTGTTGGCGAGCAGCTGCACGCTCGCTCGCACCCCGCTCGCAAAGCGGGAAAGATCGCCGCGCATCGCCTCGACATTGTGGATGACGAGACGCGCGTGATCGAGCAGGCTTTCGCCCGCGGCCGTCAGCTCGACGCCGCGGCGGCCACGCTTGAAGAGTGCGACCCCGAACGCCTCCTCCATCCCCTTGATCCGCTCGCTGGCGGACGCCAGTGCCAGATGGACCCGGTCCGCGCCGCGCGTGATGCTGCGGCCATCTGCCACCGCGATGAAAAGCTGCAGATCGACGAGATCGAAGCGCATGACCCTGCTTTCGTCTATACCGAAGGCTCTCTCCGTAACCTCCAGATTGTGCCGGCGACCCCGATCCGTCAATCTGCGCCGATGTTCGAGCCCATGCTTTTCCTGGTCGCCGCCGTCTTCCTGCTCGCAGGCTTCGTGAAGGGCGTGATCGGCCTTGGCCTGCCCACCGTGTCGATGGGCCTGCTTGCGGTGACGATGCAGCCGAGCCGGGCGCTGGCCATCGTCATCCTGCCCGCCATCGTCACCAACATCTGGCAGACCTTTGGCGGGCCTTACCTGCGCGACATCATCAGGCGCCTGTGGCCGCTGATGCTGTGCACGGTGGCCGGCAGCCTCTTGAATGCGGGGGCGATGAGCGGGCCCCACGCGCGCTATGGCACCATCGCCCTCGGGGTCCTGCTCGTGATCTACGCCGTGGTCGGCCTGAGGCAGTTCCGTCTGCACGTCGAACGCCGCAACGAGAAATGGGTCGGCGGCATCGTCGGTCTCATCACCGGCGTCATCTCGGCCTCGACCGGCGTGCAGGTGATCCCGTCCATGCCGTTCATGCAGGCGATCGGCATGGAGAAGGAGGAACTCGTCCAGGCGCTGGGCGTGTTCTTCACCGTCGCCACGCTTGCGCTCTCGGTCAACGTCAGCGCCTCCGGATTGCTGACGCCGGCGACCGCCGTGCCCGGAGCCATCGCGCTCGCCTGCTCCTTCGCCGGCATGTTCTTCGGCCAGAGCGTGCGCTCGAAAATGCCGACCGAAACCTTCCGCCGCTGGTTCCTGATTGCGATGATCTGTCTGGGCCTCTATCTCGCAGGCAGCGCTGCCTACAATCTGGCCGTCGTCTAGAATTCACAATGGAGGCGACCTTGCGACCCGACCGCAGTCGTGGCGGTTGTGGGTCAACGATGGCCGGCCTTGATTCGCCGGGAGCCACATGATGCCCTGGTACCCGGTGTCCGGCGCGGCTGAATTGCGCTAGAGTCGCACGCGGGGGGTTGCACCGATAGCGGGGCGCCTCGTAAAGCTGGGGAGCGGCCGGTCCGCCACAAGGTGACCGCCCGTCAGTCTGGAGCGCCCACACGTATGGAGAGACGCCTCGCGGCCATCGTTTGCGCTGACGTCGCCGGCTACTCGCGCATGATGGGCGCTGACGAGGCAGGCACGCACGCCGCATTCAAGGCGCATCGAGGCGCCATCTACCCGATCATCCTCAACCACGGCGGCCGCGTCGTCAAAAATACCGGCGATGGGTTCCTGCTGGAATTTCCGAGCGTCGTGGGTGCCTCGCAAGCCGCCGTCGCGATGCAAATGCTGATGGCCGAGCGCAACAACCACCTGCCCGCGGATCGCGCCATGCATTTCCGCCTCGGCGTGCACATGGGTGATGTGATTGCCGATGAGGACGAACTCTTCGGCGACGATGTGAACATCGCTGTCCGCCTCGAGCAAGTCGCCCCGCCGGGCGGCCTTGCAATTTCAGCCAAGGCCTACGGAGAGGCCGGCAAGCATCTGGGCGTGACCATGCTCAACGCCGGCCACCATTGTCTGAAGAACATCGTGGAGCCCGTGAACGTCTGGACCTGGCAGCCGACAAACTCCGATGCGTATCCCCCGGAGCCGGAGGGCATCGGCGGCCTTTCGGCGCAGTACCGGCTGGCGATCGTGGGCGTTCTGCCCTTCGCCAATCTCAGCGACGGCACCGACGAATATTTCTCCGATGGACTGACGGAGGACCTCATCCACGCGCTTTCGCTGCAATCCTTCTACCGTGTGCTGAGCCGTAACTCGACCTTCCCGTTCAAGGGACAGAACGTGAGCGCACGCCTGATCGCACGGGAGATCGATGCGACCTACCTGGTCCAGGGTTCGGTCCGCCGCGCCGGCACGAAAATTCGCGTGACCGCCGAGCTCATTGCCCCCGAAAACGGCGCGCAAATATGGACCGGTCGCTACGACAGGACGATGGGCGAATTGTTCGCGCTGCAGGATGAGATCACCACCAGCCTGTCCGCCGCTATTGCGCCGGAGATCTTTCGGGCGGAGGCTTCGACACCGAACCGCTCATCGACCACCGATCTGACCGCCTGGGATCGCTTCCTGCGGGGTCTTTCCCACTATTACCGCCATACCAAGGCGGATTTCGAAACCTCGATCGCCCTGTTCAAAGAAGCCATCACGCTCGATCCGGCGCTCTCGATCGCACACGCCTATCTTGCCACGATCATGCTGCAGGGCGTCCACTACGGCTGGATCAGGAGCACCAGCGAGCTATGGCGTTCGGCGATGACGCTCGCGGAGACGAGCGTCCGTCTCGATCCGCGCTCATCCTTCGCGTTCGTGATTCTGGCTTATCTGCACGCGATGGAGGGGCACTACGAGGCCGCGCAGGACGCGATCAGAAAGGCTGTCGAGTTGAACCCCTACGACATGGGCGCCCGCGGCGTTCAGGGGGTGTGTCACCTCTTCGTCGGCGAACATCGCCAGGCGATCGAGCTGTTTTCGATGGCGGCGCAGCGCGGCAACAGCGATCCCCGATATCAATGGGCGGCCCTCTCCGCGTTCAGCCATTACCTTCTGGGACAATATGATGCGGCGCTGTCCTGGGCCCGCGAGGCGCTCTACTCGAATCCCAATCACCTTCAGGCGCTCGCGATCAGGGCTGCGGCGCTTGCACAACAGGGGCGGCCCGGGGAAGCGGCAAAGGCCACCGAGGTCCTGCTGGGCAGCCACCCGGGGCTTACGGTCGAGCGACACTTGCGGAATTTCCGCTGGAAGAACCCGGCGGACATCGCGCACTACCGCGATGGACTGGTGAAGGCCGGCGTCCCCTTTGCGCGACTGACGCTGGTCGAAACGGGCCCCAGGCGCGCCGCAGGTTCGTGAACCCTGCCGGCCCCTAAAGAGCTTCAAGAACCGCTACACGCTTGTCCGGATCATGCCCTCACCCGAACAGCGGCGTGCCGGGGATGAACGCGTCGAACGCCGCCCAGAACTGCGCGCGGTAGCGGTCCTGCTCCTGCAGGAGCTCGTGCTTGGCGCCGGCGATGACGAGGTGGGAGCCGGCGCGCAGGTGATAGGCGAACTCCTCGATCGCGGGCGTCGATACCACGGTGTCGCCCGAGGCCGCGAGCATCAGGATCGGCTGGCGGATTTTCGAAGGGTAATCGTAGGAGCGAAAGGTCCGCATGGCGCGGAAGGCGGTGTCGGCCCAGGCGATGGTCGGCGAGGCGATGCCGAGCGTCGGATCCTCCTCCAGGATCGCGGCGTTGCGAGCATAGCGAACGGGATCGCTGGTCAAGGGGTTGTTGACGAAAGAGTCGGTGCCGGTGAGCCTGTCGCTGCCGCCCGGCACGTAGCGCCCGCCCTGACCCAAAAGGCGCAGACTGCGCACGAGCGCGCGCACCGGGAACGAGGTGGTGCGGCCGGGAAGGTCGATCATCGGCGCCGACAGCACGATGCGGTCGAACCAGCGCTTGCCCGCCCGCGCAATCCGCAGCATCACCGCTCCGCCCATGGAATGGGCGAGCGCGAAATGCGGCGGCGGGCAATCCGGCAACACCACCTGCTGCACGAAGGTTTCCACATCGATCTCGTAATCGGAGAAGTTGCGGACATAGCCCTTGCGCGGATCGCGCAGCCGCCGCGAGGAATGACCCTGGCCGCGCCAGTCGATCATCGCCACCGCAAAGCCGCGGTCGCGCAGGTCGCGCACGGTCTCGAAATATTTTTCGATCTGCTCGCCGCGCCCGGTGAAGATGCAGACCGTGCCCTTGCGCCCCGACGGCGGCGCCCACCGCGCAAAGCGCAGCTCGGCACCGTCGGGCGTCTTGATGGTGCCGCTGACGACGTCTTCCGGAACGGGGTTGGCGGGGATGGAGACCAGCGTCATGGCTCTTCGCGCAGTAGGTGAAAGGTGCTGAAAATCAAGTGTCGGCAGGAGTGCAAACGTCAAAAAGGGCGCTGGTCGCGCCCTCTTGAACGCCGTCTCGCCTTTTCCCATATCACCATCGTGCAGGCCGCTACCAGTGTTTCGGAGTTCGAAACATCAGGCTGCACATAAGACAAAAGCCCGGCCCGATGGCGGGCGGGTTGATTGCAACAGTCGCTCAATGGAGGACTACCATGCGTAGCTACGACTTGACCCCATTCTATCGCTCCACCGTCGGTTTCGACCGCCTCTTTTCCCTGCTCGACCAAGCCACCTCGGACGGCAGCCCCGGTTATCCGCCCTACAATATCGAGCGGACCGGTGAGAACGCCTACCGTATCAGCGTCGCGGTTTCCGGCTTCGGCAAGGACGAGCTTTCCATCGTCGCGAAGGAAAACACGCTGACGATCAAGGGCGAGAAAGTCGCCAACGAGAACAGCAAGGGCAGAAGCGAAGTCCTGTATCGCGGAATTGCCGCGCGCACCTTCGAGCGCGTGTTCCAGCTCGCCGATTTCGTGGTGGTGAAGAACGCCTCGCTCGAGAACGGCCTGCTCCACGTCGACCTCGTGCGCGAGATCCCCGAGGCCAAGAAGCCCCGGCAGATCGCGATCAACGGCGGCGCGCAGCCCGCGCAGGTTGCCGACGGCTCGGCCGACAAGGCCGCGGCCTGATCGCTCTCTCTCTGGCAGATTGACGAAAACGCCCCGGAAATCCCGGGGCGTTTTTTGCTGGTCGCGCGGGTAATGCCGCCTGACCCCAGTATCAGCAGGTCGGCTTCCGGCTGCACCAGGCGCGCGCCATGTCGGGTGCCATGCTCCTCATTGCGCGTTCATAGCAGCCCGATGTTGCCCCCATGCACTGCCTGTAATTGCCTGCCAGCTTGGCCTGGTCAGCCCGCCGAAGGGCGGACTGCGATCCGCCTTCCTGCCCTCCGCTCCTCGGCCTTGCGGAAGCGGGAGCAGCCGCCTTGCGGTCGTTGCTTCGGGAATCACGTTCACATCGATTATCGTCGGACAGGTGTGACCCGTCATCACAGACGATCTTGACGCAGACCTCGCCCTCGGGCCTGTAACCATGATCGCAATAGAGCGGGCAAACGCGCCCTGTCTTGCTCTTGACCACGTCCAGCGCATCGGCGCTCGCAACCTTCACGTCGAGCTTCATGCCCGCGTGCTTGTTGAAGAGCTCCAGCGCCTTCTGGGACGCCTCGTTCCAATTGCCGTCCAGCGAACCGGTATTGCACCCCACCCGGCGAAGTTCGGCTTGCAGGGCTCTCGGCAGGTCGAGCGCGGGTTGCTGCGGATCGGCCTTCTCGGCCGGGGAAGCCAGCGATGCGACCGATTCCCCTTTCTTCTGGAGGCCGGCTTTTCGCTCGCGCGCCAGATCGGCGTAGAAACCTTCCGGATGCCGTTCAAGAAACGCATCCCAGCCCGCCACACTATCGACGGCGACTGCCGCTTCGAAATCGGTACCGGTCGTCGCAATCGGCTGCGCTGTGGTGCCTGCCGGGGCGTTGCCGTCGACAGCCCCCTCCCCCTTGCCGCGCAGGTAGAAGCGGCCGATGATCGACAAGGAAAGTTCCGGCAATTGTTCATGTTTCGTCGTTTCGTAGACGTCCTCGCTCACTTCCCGGAAAATCGTTCCGATTTCACTCTGCTCTTCAATATGCTTGAGGAACGCCGTCGTGTAGGGGCTGTTGTTGCCCTCGCCATCTTCGGCCGTATGCCCGGCCTGGGTCGCGTAGGCCATGATCATGCCCTGCGGCGCGTCGATTTTCGCAAGGCCGCGCCCGATCGGCAGGGCTCGCGTGGCCCCGATCGATCGACGAAGTTGCTCGGCGAAAGGATTGTCACGGCAGGAATCGAGGACGAGGATGCGCAGGCTTTTCGCCTGCTGCAGGTCCGCGACGATCTCATCCACACGCGTCATGCGACGCAAATCGGATTCGTCCGCCAGCGTCGCATCGACCGGGGCCAGATAGTTCACGCCGTTGAATTGAAGCGCATGTCCGCTGTAGTAGAACAACGCGACGTCGGCCGTGCGCGCCGCGCGTGAGAAGCGGATCGTGGCGTCCTCCATTGCGTGCTCATCGAGGTCGGTCGCAATGATGGTGTCGAAACCCGAGCGCCTCAGCGCCGCCGCCACGGCTTTGGCATCATTGGCCGGATTCGGCAGGCGGGGAACGCTTCGATAAGCTCCATTGCCTATCACAAGCGCGATGCGCGTTTCGGCAAAGCCCGGCGAAAAATAACCAAGAAGAAAATTAAGACCTAAAACAATCGCGACAAGCGTCAAAGCCCTGCGCATGATGCTTCCCCTCCGGCGCGCCGGACCATTGTGGCGCGCCAGCCCCCTCCAAAGCCTCAGCCGTACTTACCATCATTCACCGCAGAGTTGAACACAACGGGTTCCAGGCTGGATCCACCGACCTGGATCATTTCGGAGCGCGCTCGCGTACCCGAGTTCGGCGGGAGCCGCCCCGGAATGACGCTGCCTACTCCAGCCCCTGCACCTCGGGCATGGGCTCGGTCGGCCTGATCTGCGGCGGCGGCTTCACCTCGGCAGCCGGAGCCGTTGCCGCCGCGCTGACCTGGGGCGGCGCCGAGCGGTCTGCCTGCTGCGGCGCAGCCGCCGACCGCTGCGCCGGCTCGCCCGGCTTGGTGGCGGCAGCCGCTGCGGCCCCCGGCTTCGGCGCGGGCACGGGCACCGCGCGGCTGGCGACATGGGGGATCAGGCCCGGCGGCCGCGGAACACCGCGAACCGCGGTCGGCGGCGGCATCGCGTCTTGCGCGCCGTAAGGCGGCCTGAGATCCGAATAGCCGGGCCTGCCTCCCCAGTAGCCCGGCGTGAAGCGGATGATCCGACCGGTGCGGCCATCGATCATCAGCCTGCCATTCTCGCCATCCGGACTCTCGGCGGCGATCTCGTAGGCAGACCCGAGCCGGTGCGGGATGCCAAGCGGCAAGAAGCCGTTGTCGCGCAGCACGGCATAGATCTCGCGCGGCGGCATCAACGGCGGCGGATAGCCGTAGGCCGGCGGAGCGTAGCCGTAGTCCGGCGGAGCATCGTAGCGCCGTGGGGCAGGAGCATCGTAAGCTGGCGGAGCATATGGCGCTTCATAAGGCGGCGGCGCCGGCGGCACTCCGCCATAGGGCTCCTCGAAATCGGACACCATACGCACGGCCGGCCGGCCGGCGCCGTCGGGCGCGAGTGCCTGCGCATGCGCGGACCCTGCCGCGAGAACCAATCCGGCCGAAACGGCCCAACCTGCGAGCGCCTTCATTGCTGTCTTTCGCTCCTCTCAAAGCCCCGCCGCCAGCGTCGGTAAGGATTTCGGCGGTCCTTGGGCCGGATCGCGGCGCGCTTGCCTCAAATCCGAAGCGCGCTAAATGGTGTAGTGCGGTCATGGCAGGTGAGCGGCGACTTTCACGCGCTTGTGTGATAGAAAAAAGTTTGGCATGGTCGGAGTTAGGACAGTCTCACTGTCTTAAATTTTTGGGCAAGCCCAACGGGGATTGCAGCGAAAATTCGGCGCTTCTGTAGCGCCGGGAAAGTGCAGGCAAGGCCGTTCTTCACGGATACGGGACGGGACAGCCTGAAACCTAAAAACCGGCTCGCGGAGGACGAGCGTGGCCCGCAAGGTGCCGCGAAACGCCCAAGGTGCGCCGGAGTGTAAGCTACCGCATATCTATCGGCCGGACTGAGAGGACCAACAAATGAGCGGGTCGGAATTCGAGCGACAAGACATCTTGAGCGATGCAACGTCGGCGGCCTTCAGCTCGAAACCGGCCGACGAGGCGCGCGAACATAGCTGGCGGCCGCCCGCCGAGGGCCTGTACGACCCTTCGCTGGAGAAGGATTCCTGCGGCGTCGGCTTCATCGCCAACATCAAGGGCCACAAGTCGCATCAGATCGTCGCCGATGCGCTCAACATCCTGTGCAATCTCGAGCACCGCGGCGCCGTCGGCGCCGATCCGCGCGCCGGCGACGGCGCGGGCATCCTGGTGCAGATCCCGCACGCCTTCTTCAAGCGCAAGGCCGCCGAGATCGGCTTCCAGCTTCCCGAGGCGGGCGAATATGCGATCGGCGCGCTGTTCATGCCGAAGGACGCCGCCTGGCGGAAGGTGATCCAGAGCATCATCGCCGACGAGATCAAGGCCGAGGGGCTGCTGCTGCTCGGCTGGCGCGACGTGCCGACCGACAACTCCTCGCTCGGCGAAACGGTGAAGCCGACCGAGCCGACCCACATGCAGGTCTTCATCGGCCGCAACGGCGCAGGCAAGACCGACGATGAGTTCGAGCGCAAGCTCTACATCCTGCGCAAGTCGATCTCGCAGGCGATCTACCAGCGCCGCGACCGCGGCGGCGCCGGATATTACTGCTGCTCGCTGTCGTGCCGCACGGTCATCTACAAGGGCATGTTCCTCGCCGACCAGCTCGCCAAGTATTATCCCGACCTCAGCGAGCCGGATTTCGACAGCGCGCTGGCGCTGGTGCATCAGCGCTTCTCGACCAACACCTTCCCGACCTGGTCGCTGGCGCACCCCTACCGGATGATCGCGCACAA
>CAYVVB010000377.1:0-4843 GCA_964454955.1 uncultured Bradyrhizobium sp.
ATCGGCGCGGTCGTCAGCCAACTTCCATTCCCTCGTGATGGAGTCGATGCAGAACGGAAAAGGTTCAATCCTCTTTGCATCTCTCGGTGTGGTCGGTCTATTCTGCCGACCACCATCGGGTCGTCAATGGTCTGACCGATCAGTGCTTTTTCCGGATTGGCCCCCGCGGGCCCAGCTTCTAACAAAACGAGAGGCCTCAAGTGGAAACACGCGCGCACAGGGCGGATTGGAACGGTTCTGTCGTGACGCGGGTCCTCAAGGCGGCGCCGTCGATCGCGTTCACCCTCGCAACGGGCTTGACCTCGCCGGCATCCGCGGTGACTGAAATCCAGTGGTGGCACGCAATGTCCGGGCAGCTCGGCCGCCAGGTGGAAAAGCTCGCGTCCGATTTCAATGCCTCGCAATCCGAATACCGGATCGTGGCGAGCTACAAGGGCAATTACGCCGAGACCGTCACGGCGGCGGTTTTCGCATTTCGCTCGAAGAGCCAGCCGGCGATCGTTCAGGTCAGCGAGATCGCCACCGCCACCATGATCGCAGCGCGAGGCGCGATCTATCCCGTCCATGAATTGATGCGGGACCAACACGAGGCGTTTTCGCCGGCGGCCTATCTGGCGGGTGTCGTGAGCTATTATGCCGATGCGAACGGCAACCTGCTGTCCTTTCCGTTCAACGCCTCGACACCGATCCTTTACTACAACAAGAAGATGTTTCGCGATGCGGGGCTTGATCCGGAGGCGGCGCCGAGAACCTGGCCCGAGGTCGGTCTGGATGCGAAGCGGCTGCGCGATCAGGGTGTGCCTTGCGGCTTCACCACCTCCTGGCCGTCGTGGATCAACATCGAGAATTTCTCCGCCTTTCACAACGTGCCGATCTCGACGCGCGGCAACGGATTCGGCGGCCTCGACGCAGTGCTGACCTTCAACAATCCGCTCGTGGTGCGTCATATCGCGCAGCTTGCGGAATGGCAGAAGACCAAGGTGTTCGACTATAGCGGGCGGGCCCAAACGGCGGAGCCGCGCTTTCAGAAGGGCGAGTGCGGCATCTTCATCGGTTCTTCCGCCACCCGCGCCGATATTATCGCCAACTCGAAATTCGAAGTCGGCTACGGCATGCTGCCTTATTGGCCCGATGTCGCAGGTGCCCCGCAAAATTCGATCATCGGCGGGGCAACGTTGTGGGTGCTGCGCGACCGCCCCAGCGACGAATACAGAGGCGTGGCGAAATTCTTTGCGTATCTGTCGAGGCCTGAGGTGCAGGCCGCCTGGCACCGGAGCACCGGTTATCTTCCCATCACGCGCGCTGCCTTCGAGCTTACGCGCGCGCAAGGTTTTTATGATCGCAACCCGGGCGCGGCCATCGCGATCGAACAGGTCAGTCTCAAGCTGCCGACCGAAAATTCCAGCGGCATTCGCCTGGGGTCCTTCGCGCTGATTCGCGACGCGATCGAGGGTGAGCTGGAGCAGGCGTTCAGCGGGAAAAAATCTGCACAGGCGGCGCTCGATTCCGCAGTGGAGCGCGGCAATCGGTTGCTCCGCCAGTTCGAGAGGGCGAGCCCGGACCGGTAAAGAAGCGCGGGTGCCCAAGATGATGGCGCCTTGGATTCTTGCTGATATTATAGGCAAAGATACCTCTTTGTATGCAATTGCCCAAGGCTTTTAGGGTCTCCTGGCAGCCGCATTCAGCGGCATTCATAAGCTAAATCATGGCGTTAAGCTCGTGTTCGGCACTTGCGAGGCATTGGCACGAACCTTGCGATCTCTCCTCCAGCCGGTTTTCCCCGCGTTGGAGCACGACCCATGAAGCGCCGCGACTTCCTCAAATCTGTCTCCGGATTGGCCGCGAGCACTGCAATCGGCGCTCCCGCGATCTGGTCCCCCGCGAAAGCCGACGCGCGTTCCGAGACGCTTCTGATCGTCTCCGAGGGGGGTCCCAACAATCTCGACATCCATGGCGTCGGCACCAACGTGCCCGGCTATGAGGTGTCGTGGAATTGCTACGACCGGCTGATCAGCCACGAGATGAAGAGCGGTCCCGGAGGCGTCCCCTACTACGACCGCGACAAGTTCAAGGGCGAACTCGCCGACGACATGAACATCGGCGACATGTCGGTGACCTTCAAACTGAAGAAGAACGCCACATTTCACGACGGCGCGCCGGTGACGGCAAAAGACGTCAAGTGGTCGCTGGACCGCGCCGTCAGCGTCGGCGGATTTCCGACCTTCCAGATGAGCGCGGGCTCGCTGACCAAGCCCGAGCAGTTCGTTGTCGTCGACGACCATACGGTGCGGGTCGACTTCCTGAAGAAAGACCGGCTGACGATTCCCGATCTCGCCGTCATCGTGCCCTGCGTGGTCAATTCGGAGCTCGTGAAAAAGAACGCGTCCGAGAAGGATCCCTGGGGCCTCGAATATACCAAGCAGCAGACCGCGGGCTCCGGTGCCTACAAGGTGACGAAATGGACCGCCGGCACCGAGGTCGTCATGGAGCGCAACGACGCCTGGGTGGGCGGTCCCATGCCGAAGATCAAGCGCGTCATCTGGCGCATGGTGCCGCAGGCCGGCAACCGCCGCGCGCTGCTCGAGCGCGGCGATGCCGACATCTCCTACGAATTGCCGAACAAGGATTTCCAGGAGATGAAGGCGGAGAGCAAGCTCAACGTCGTGTCGCTGCCGTTCTCCAACGGCATCCAGTACATCGGCATGAACGTCACCAAGCCGCCCTTCGATAATCTGAAGGTGCGCCAGGCGGTCGCCTACGCTCTGCCTTATCAGAAGATCATGGATGCGGTGTTGTTCGGGCTTGCCAACCCGATGTTCGGCGCGCCGGTCGACAAGGCCACGGAAGTTGCCTGGCCGCAGCCGCACAAATATTTCACGGATATGGCGAAGGCCAAGGCGCTGATGGCGGAAGCGGGCTATGCAGGCGGCATCGACACCACCTTGTCTTTCGATCTCAATTTCGCGCAGGTCAACGAGCCGCTTTGCGTGCTGGTGCAGGAGAGCCTCTCGCAGATCGGCATCAGATGCACGATCAACAAGGTGCCCGGCGCCAACTGGCGCACCGAGCTCACCAAGAAGGAATTGCCGCTGTTCACCAACGTGTTTTCGGGCTGGCTCGATTACCCCGAATACTTCTTCTACTGGTGCTATCACGGCAACAATTCGATCTTCAACACGATGAGCTACAAGTCGCCGGAGATGGACAGGCTGATCGACGGCGCGCGCACGGCCGCAGCCAACGGCGACAAGGCTGCCTACGACGCGGACGTGAAGGGCTTCGTCGATCTCGCCTTCGCCGATATTCCGCGCATTCCGCTGTACCAGCCCTTCGTCAACGTTGCGATGCAGAAGAACGTCTCGGGCTATCAGTACTGGTTTCACCGCCGGCTCGACTATCGCGCGTTGGTGAAGGCGTGAGCGCAGCGCGCAAAATCGCTCTGTCGCATTTTCGCTTTCCCTGGGGAGCTGCTGGGGGAGGGGCGGGCTGGCATCGCAATTGCGATGTGCGCCCCAGCGGGGGGCATGCCTGGAACAGCCCTGGCATGCCCCCTCACCATCCTCGTGACGGGAGCCGCAGATGCTGACCATGATCGGCAAGCGCCTGCTGTTCGCGATCCCGAGCCTGATCGGGGTCGTGGTCGTCACGTTTCTGCTGACGCGCGCGCTGCCCGGCGATCCCGCCGCCTATTTCGCCGGTCCCGCGGCGACCAAGGAGGCGGTCGAGCAAATCCGCCATAAACTCGGCTTCGACCGGCCGTTGATCGAGCAGTTCATCCGTTACACCGTCGATCTCGCGCATGGCGATCTCGGCACATCGCTCACCACGGGCCAGCCCGTCGCCACCGAGATCCGCAACCGCCTGCCGGCTTCCGCCGAACTCACGCTGCTCGGCCTCTTCATCTCGATCTCGATCGCGCTGCCACTGGGAGTGCTGGCCGCGACGCGCCCGGGCTCCTGGGTCGACCATCTCTGCCGCCTCACGACGACCGCCGGCGTATCGCTGCCGGTATTCTTCACCGGACTGGTGCTGGTCTATGTCTTCTACTTCCAACTCGGCTGGTCGCCGGCACCGCTCGGTCGACTCGACGTCTTCTATAGCGCGCCACCGACGGTCACCGGCTTCTATTTGATCGACACCCTGCTCGCGGGCGATTTCGAGGCGTTCCGCTCGGCGCTCAGCCAGCTCATCCTGCCATCGGCCACGCTTGCGATTTTCTCGCTGGCGCCGATTGCGCGCATGACCCGCGCCTCGATGCTGTCGGTGCTGGCGTCCGATTATGTCCGTACTGCGCGGGCCAGCGGGCTCTCGCCCGCCACCGTGATCGTCACCTATGCCTTCCGCAATGCGATGCTGCCTGTCGTCACGACGCTCTCGATGGTGTTCTCCTTCCTGCTGGGGGCCAATGTGCTGGTCGAAAAAGTGTTCGCCTGGCCGGGTATCGGCTCCTATGCAGTGGAGGCGCTGATCTCCTCGGATTTCGCGCCCGTGCAAGGTTTCGTGCTGACCATGGCGGTGATGTACGTGGCTCTCAATCTCCTGATCGACATTCTCTATGGCGTGATCGATCCGCGCGTGAGACTGGAGGGGTAAGGGGATGAGCAGCATCGCGCCCTCAGCCGATACGGCCCAGCCCGCACGCTCTTCAGGGCTGGCTGCGCTGTTCGAGCAAACACGTTATGTGCTCGGCGAAAACAGGGTCACCGCTTTCGCCTTTGCGCTCCTGGTCGTGATCATCTTCGCCGCGTTGTTCGGTCCCTATGTCGTGCCGCACGATCCTCTGGCCTCCGACACCGCAGCGGCACTGAAGCCGCCTTCCGCGTCGCATTGGTTCGGCACCGAT
>CAYVVB010000378.1:0-1547 GCA_964454955.1 uncultured Bradyrhizobium sp.
CTACAAGAACGATTTTCTTCTGCTGACCACGGAATGCCTGGTGAAGGCGATCGAGTCCCGCCTGAACAAGAAGCCGGAATTAGCGGCACAGGCCGCCCGAGAAGGCTTCGTCCTGACACCGATCTTCGCGGAACAACTCGCGAAGTATGAGGCTCAGCCCGACACGCTCCGCAAATTCTTCCCTGACATGCTGAAGGCGGTGGATCTGAAGAAAGAGACCGCGCGGCTGGACAAGATCGACTTCGTGAAGGAACGCACGGTAAAGACGGTGCGCGTGACGGTCGAGAAGGAGCCCGAGCTGACCGGCGTGGAAAAGACCCTGAACGATGCCGAGGAGGCGTTCCGTGCGAGGAACCTCGCCTCCGCAAAAGCGACCTGGCAGGGCCTGCTGGCGACCAATGCCGAAAAACCGGTGCAGGCGCGGGCGTATTATGGATTGGGCCGCGTGGCGGCCGCTGAACGGGATCCGGAACGGGCGGACCTGTTGTTCCGCAAGGTGCTCGACCTGGAGCCGGATGCGTCCACGCTGTCCTGGACGCTGCTCTATCTGGGCAAGCTCGCGGATTCGCAGGGCGATCGCGATCCTGCGCAAGAGTTTTACCGGCGCGCGCTGGCCGTTACAGGTCTGCCGGATCAAGTGAAGCGCGAAGCGGAGCAGGGAGTGAGTGGGGCGTTTTATCGCGCCAGGCCCGAGGGAGCCGGTCCAGCTGGAGCCGCGGATCCTGATGACGAAGAAGACGAAGATGATGACCTGCCCTAACGCAAAATAGAAGAGGAGACCGAGATCATGAAGAACGCAATCCGAGGCTTGGTATTTACGGCCGCCGCAGCCGCCATGCTACAGGCACAAACACAGCTTCCGCCTGCACAGGGTGCGACCCAGTTGCCGCCCGCGCAGGGCACGACGCAACTGCCTCCTACTGGTGGCGCGGCGCCCGCCGGTGCAGGGGCAACCACTGCTCCCGCCGCCGGACCGACCGCCGCGGAAATTCAGGAGATGCAGAAGATCCAGCAGGCGCCGCTGCAAAGTACGGCGGACGCCGATGCCCGCATGAAGGCGCTGGATGCATTTGTGGCCAAGTATCCCACCAGCACGCTCAAGGGCGACGCGCTGACCATGGCGGGAGACACCGCGCAGGTGATCAATAACGGGGCGAAAGCGAAGTTTTATTACGAGCAGGCGATCGCGGCGGACCCGACGCAGGACTACGCGATGATCATGCTCGGCGCGGAGATCGCGCGCGGCACCGGCGAACATGATCTGGACAAGGCGCAGAAGCTGGCGCGCGCGGACAAACTGATTCATGACGGCATGTCGATGTTAGAGAAGCGCCAGCCCCCGCCAAACGTTCCCGCGGCGGCGTTCGAGACACAGAAGAAGGATGACCTGGTGAAGGGCCATCTGGCTCTGGGCTTCCTCGCGCTGGCGAACCAGAAGGACGGCGATGCAGGCAAGGAGTTCCAGACGGCGTTCGAGAGCGCCCCGCAAGGCGACGCTGCGAACCTGCTGCGCGCCGGCATGGCCTATAACAACGCGAAGATGTTCA
>CAYVVB010000379.1:0-22798 GCA_964454955.1 uncultured Bradyrhizobium sp.
TGATCGCCTCGAGCGCAAGCCACCAGGCCTCGCCGACGCCGTCCGGGAATGCGGTCGGCACATAGACCGTGAAGGGCACACGGTGCCGCGACAGCACCGGATAGGCGAAGGTGACGAGATCCTTGTAGGCGCCGTCGAAGCTGAGACAGACAAAGCGTTGCCGTTCCGGCATGATCACCGCGCGCCGGCAAACCTCGTCGATGCCGACGATGTCATAGTGCCAGCGCTTCAACGCCCGGATGACGCGATCGAGAAACTCGGGCGTGATTTCGCATTCCTTGAGCGGCTGAAACGCCTCGCGCCGCCGCGGTCGCACGCGCTGGAAACGAAGAATTGCGCCGGCTCCGCCGCGCTCTTTCTCGCCCCACCAGGCACGGCCGCTGAAATAATCGAGCTCGAGCTTGAGGCCTCTCAGCCATCTCTTGTTGGATGTCAATTTTCCCGCCTCTTGGAAAGCGGCAACCCCGCGCCCTGCCACGCCGTCATTACCCTTTGTTGACACTTTCTTGCAAAGGTCAACGGAACGTGAAGGGCGCAAATATCTTCTTCCCAATTCGGGTTTTGCAATGACCATGGCTGCCGCGATCGAAAGCCGGACGGCGGAAGCGCCGGCGCGGACCGATCCGGGCCGCATCGCCCATCTCGATATCGTCGGCGACCTCGAATTGGCGAAGGCGACCTGGCGCAGGCTCGAGACGCCGCAGCAGCTTGTTACGGCCTATCAGCGCTTCGACTTTCTCAGCCACTGGCAGCGCGAGGTCGGCGTGCGCGAGAACGCGACGCCGCTGATCGTGATAGGCTATGATGCCGATCGGCGCCCGCTTCTGCTGCTGCCGCTCGCACTCCATCAAAGTCACGGCGTTCGCGTCGCCTCCTTCATGGGCGGCAAGCACGCAACGTTCAATATGGCCCTTTGGGACCGAGATTTCGCCGCCGCGGCGACGGAAGCCGATCTTCAAGACCTGGTGCGGGAGCTGCGCCGACGTTCCGCAGCCGACGTTCTGGCCTTGACCCGGCAGCCGATGCAATGGCGCGACGTACCGAACCCGTTTGCGCTGCTCGCGCATCAGCCTTCGGTGAACGATTGCCCGCTGCTGCGGATCGAGCCGGGCACCTCGCCAACGGCGCTGATCAGCAACTCTTTTCGAGGACGGCTGAAGGGCAAGGAACGCAAGCTGCAAAAGCTGTCCGGCTATCGCTACTATGCGGCAACGAAAGAGATCGATATCGAGCGCCTGCTCGACTGGTTCTTCCGTATCAAGCCGCTGCGAATGGCCCAGCAGGGGCTTCCGAACGTGTTCGCCGAGCCCGGCGTCGAGGATTTCATCCGCAAGGCCTGCCTGACGCCGCGGTCCGGCGGTCGGGTCATCGACATCCATGCGCTGGAATGCGACGAGGAAATCATCGCGCTCTTTGCGGGCGTCGCCGACGGACATCGCTTCTCGATGATGTTCAACACCTATACCCTGTCAGAGCATGCGCGCTTCAGTCCCGGCCTGATCCTGATGCGCACCATCATCGATTACTACGCCGAACGCGGCTATCGCGCGATCGATCTCGGAATCGGATCGGATGAATACAAACGCCTGTTTTGCAAGAGCGACGAGCCGATCTTCGATAGTTTCATTGCGCTCAGCGCGCGCGGCCGTATCGCGGCGGCTTGCCTATCCACGCTCGCCCGCAGCAAACACCTGGTGAAGCACAACCGCGCCCTGCTTCGCCTTGCAGAGCACGTGCGGAAGATTTTCCGCTAAATCGAGACCGGAGATGCTCAGGCCGCCACCACGTGCGGCGTGAGCTCCACGATGTCGGATAGCTGCGCCGGTTGGCCCAGCATTGTCACTTCGCTGAAGCCCGCCGCCTTGAGCTGTGCGCACATCACCGCGCGGGCCTCGGCGTCCATCGCGCCATCCGGAACCACGATCGCGCGGGCATTCGCCGCGAGCAGCTCTCCTGGCAGGTCGGAGGCCGTCCCGGCATTGAGCAGCACGTGGTCGTACACCCGCAGCAGGGCATCGACCGCGAGGGTCAGTCGCGGCGACTCCAGCAGGCGGCGGTCGAACCCCGGCCGTCCGGCGCTGACGAGGTGAACCCGCGACAGCCGGTCGCGGGTAATTACCTCGGAGAACGAGGCTTCGCCCTGCATCAGCTCCGCTATTCCCGGCGCAAGCGGATCGGTCGACACGTCCTGGATCGTCGGCGACGACGCCTCGAGATCCACGACCACCACCCGTGCATTGCGCACCAGCAGGCGCGCCAGCGTCAGGGCCGTGAGCACAATGCTGTCGCCGCCGGCGCTGCCGAGCACGGTGATCTTGTGCGCCGCTTCGCCCGCTTCACGCAGCTCTTCCGCAAGCTGCTCGACCTCACCGAGGCCGGCAGCCCCGGCAACGGACTCGCCGGCAGGCGGGCTCAAAGGTGGCGCAGTTTCGACCAAAGGCAGCGACGGAGCGGCCCCAGCGAGGCGCGGCGATGCGGTGAAGGCCGCAACCGCGCGCGGCGCGGTCATGCGCAGCAGTTCGCCGGTCACGATCACGCCGGTGGAGAGCATCAGCGCCGCGAGCGTCGCGATCAACACGATCGGCAGCTTCTTCGGATAGGCCGGGGTGTTGGAAACGATGGCGCGGGAAATGATGCGGCCGTCGGAGGGCGCTGCGTCGATGGTCTCGCGCGTGCTGGCTTCGCGATACTTGGCGAGATAGGATTCCAGGAGATCGCGCTGCGCCTTGGCCTCGCGCTCAAGCGCCCGAAGCTGAACGTCCAAACCGTTGGACGATGACGCCTGCTTCTTCAACTGATCGAGGCTTGCCGCCAGACTCTCGACGCGTCCGCCGGCGATCCGCGCGTCATTCTCGAGCGAGCGCGAGATCTTGCCGGCCTCGTCGCGGATCTGGCGGTCGAGATCGGCAAGTTGCGCCTTCAGCTCCTTGATGCGCGGGTGGTTGCCGAGCAGCGTCGAAGACTGCTCGGCGAGCTGCGCCCGCAACGTCACGCGCTGCTCGGAGAGCCGCCGCATCAGCTCGGAGTTGAGCACCTCGGAAGCCTCGATCGGCTTGCCGCTCTGGAGCATCTCGCGGATCAACCGCGCCTTGGACTCGGCATCCGATTTCAGCGCGCGTGCATTGTTCAATTGCGTGTTGAGCTCGCCCAATTGCTGGTTGGACAGCGTGGTGTTGTTGGTGCCGACGAACAGGCTCGACCTGGCGCGAAAATCCTCG
This sequence comes from uncultured Bradyrhizobium sp., assembly GCA_964454955.1. Taxonomy (GTDB): domain Bacteria; phylum Pseudomonadota; class Alphaproteobacteria; order Rhizobiales; family Xanthobacteraceae; genus Bradyrhizobium. Next base: position 3,219 of record CAYVVB010000379.1, read on the forward strand.
ACATGCGCCTCCGCCTCGACGACCTTTTGGCGCAGATTGTCGATCTCGCCCGCCAGCCACTGGCTGGCCGTCTTCGCCTGTTCCCGCCGCGCATTCCGCTGCAGCACCAGATAGCCGTCGACGATGGAATCGGCGACGCGGGCGGCGAGATCCGGATCGCTCGACTGGAATTCCACCACGATGACGCGCGACTTGTCGACGGCGTAGGCCGTGAGGCGGTCGAAATAGGAATCGAGCACCCGCTCTTCCGGCGTCATCGAAAACGGATCGCGGACGATGCCAAACAGTGCGAACAGCGATTTCAATCGCGACAGGCCGCCCAGCACGGGATCGAATTCCGGCAACTCGGCAAGCTTGTTCTTCCTGATGATCTCCCGCGCCAGATCGCGCGACAGCACGAGCTGGACCTGGCTCGTGACGGCCTCGGGATCGAGCGCGGCACGCTCCTCGTTGCGCTCCCCGTTCGGCCGCAGGAACACGTTCTCGCGCCCGTCGATCAGGATGCGCGCTTCGGATTTATACCGGGGCGTGATGAGATTGACTACGGTCACCGCCAGCAGCGCGGCCAGCACCGTGGGCACGATAATCCAGCGGCGCTTGCGTGCGAGCGCTTCCCCGAGCCCGCGCAGATCGATATCGCCGAACTGCGTCGACGGAGCCGGCTCTGCTGCGGGAATCGGCGCGAGCGTTGCGGCGGATTCCCGAACTCCGGCCTCCCCGCGGCCTGCACGCCAGAACGCCAAACGCATTGCACACTCCCGAAAGAACGCCACGACTCCAACTCACTGCGGGCGATTACAGTCGATTAAGGTTGAGGCTGGGTTAATCGGCGAGCCTGATGTGCCCATGAGAGATCGCAAGGCTGGCCCGATCACGCTTTGTTAACCGCGAAAGCCCCTCGTCTGAACCGAGATTTTTAACTGGACTGCGCCATGTAAGACGTGCTCGCCGCCGTCACCTTTCAATTGTTGCGTTTGCCGACGCCTGCCGGTTCTGAAGATGTCCCTTTTGTCCGACCAGCCACTTCGCATCCTGCACGCCATACGACCGCCCGTCGGAGGAATCTTTCGTCACGTCCTCGATCTCGCCAACGGCCAGGCCGATCGCGGTCATCATGTCGGCATCATCGCCGACAGCCTCGCCGGCGGCGAGCGCGCCGACACTATCCTTGCCGAGATCGCCCCGCGCCTGAAGCTCGGCCTTCATCGGCTTGCCATTCACCGTGAGCCGTGGCCGACGGATGTCCTGGTCTGGATTCAGTTCATGCGCCTGACCAACCGACTGAAGCCTGACGTTCTGCATGGACACGGCGCCAAGGCCGGCGCTCTGGTCCGCCTGCGGCCGCGCTCGGAGCAGACCATTCGCGTCTACACGCCGCATGGCGGTTCGCTGCACTACCCGACCAATACGCTGAAAGGCGCGCTTTACGGCGGCCTCGAACGCGCGTTGATGAACAGCACCGAACTGTTCCTGTTCGAAAGCGCATTCGCCCGCGATACCTATCAGCGCATGATCGGTATGCCGAAAGGCGTGGTGCGCTGCGTGTTCAACGGCGTGACCGCAGATGAATTCGACCCCGTGCCGCAGGCCGACGACGCAACTGACATCGTCTATGTCGGGGAATTCCGCCACATCAAAGGCGCCGATCTCCTGGTCGATGCGCTGGCGCGCCTGCATGCCGATGGCAAGCCGCTGACGTTGACGCTCGCCGGCGACGGCGAGGAAATGGCGGCTCTGAAGGCGCAAGTCGAGATGCTGGGCCTGACCCATTCGGTGCGCTTCATCGGCCACGTCAAGCCACGCTATGGTTTCTCCAAAGGCCGGCTGCTGGTCGTGCCCTCGCGCGGCGATTCCATGCCCTATGTCGTCATCGAAGCAGGGGCGGCGGGAATTCCCATGGTTGCCGCCAGGGTCGGCGGTATCCCCGAAATATTCGGCTCCGCCGCCGAGTCGCTCTTTGCCCCCGGGGACGCCGGCGCGATGGCGAATGCGATCGAAGCCGCAATCGACCACCGCGACGCAGCGCTGGCGCGCGCCAGATCGTTGCGCGAGCGGATCTTCCTGCATTTCTCGCAAAAGTCGATGGTGGAAGGCGTGCTCGCCGCCTACCATGACGCCTTTGCGGCGCCGGCGGACGAGCCGAAAGATTCATCCATTGCCGTGACGAGCTAACCGTTTCTTCCGAATTGTCCGCTAAGCCCGATGCTGGGGGCTTTCCGCATTGGCGTGCCGGAGCCTCTCTTTGGCGCAACGAGAACCGTGGACGGCAAGTGGAACCCATCAACGCACGCTCGATGCTCGATGCCGCAGCTTCCACCGCGGCGACGGCAACAACCGGCCGACCGCAGGTCGAAAGGCGGCGTCGGCTGCCGCCCGCCGCCCTTGCGGTGGCCAACCAGAAGGTCGCGCGCGCCTATTCACCGATCGTGATCGCGGGCGTGGTCCGCGCCGTCGATTTCGTGATGCTAAGCCTGGTCGGAGCCGCGATCTATGTCGGCTACGTGGTCGCGCACGACGGCTTCCGCTGGGAATATATCGCGGCTATCTTCGGCATGACGATCGCTGCGGTGATCTGCTTCCAGGCCGCGGATATGTACCAGGTCCAGGTATTTCGCGGCCAGCTTCGCCAGATGACCCGGCTGGTCTCGTCCTGGGCGTTCGTGTTCCTGCTGTTCATCGGTGCATCCTTCTTCGCCAAAGTCGGCGACGGGATTTCCAGGCTTTGGCTCGCCTCCTTCTTCTTCGTTGGCCTTGCGGCATTGGTCGCCGAGCGGCTGTTGCTGCGCACCCTGGTGCGTAGCTGGGCTCGCCAGGGTCGGCTCGACCGCCGGACCATCATCGTCGGCTCCGACGAGAACGGCGAACAACTGGTGCGGGCGCTGAAGGCGCAGGACGATTCCGACATCCGCGTGCTTGGCGTGTTCGACGACCGCAACGACGGCCGCTCGCTCGAGACCTGTGCGGGCAGCCCCAAGCTCGGCAAGGTCGACGACATCCTGGAATTTGCCCGCCGCACCCGCGTCGATCTCGTGCTGTTCGCGCTGCCGATCTCGGCCGAGACGCGCATTCTGGAAATGCTGAAAAAGCTCTGGGTGCTGCCGGTCGATATCCGCCTCTCCGCCCACACCAACAAACTGCGCTTCCGCCCCCGCTCCTATTCCTATCTCGGCGAAGTGCCCACGCTCGACGTGTTCGAGGCTCCGATCACCGATTGGGATCTGGTGATGAAAGGGCTGTTCGATCGCATCGCCGGCGGCCTTATCCTGCTGATGGCGTTGCCGGTGATGGCGCTGGTTGCGCTTGCGATCAAACTTGACAGTCCGGGCCCGGTGCTGTTCCGCCAGAAGCGCTTCGGTTTCAACAACGAGCGCATCGATGTCTTCAAGTTTCGCTCGCTCTACCATCACCAGGCCGACCCGACGGCCTCCAAGGTGGTGACCAAGAACGATCCGCGCGTGACCCGGGTCGGTCGCTTCATCCGCAAGACGAGCCTGGACGAGCTGCCGCAGCTCTTCAACGTCGTCTTCAAGGGCAATCTCTCGCTGGTCGGTCCGCGCCCGCATGCGGTGCAGGGCAAACTGCAAAGCCGCCTGTTCGACGAGGCGGTCGACGGCTATTTCGCGCGGCACCGCGTCAAGCCCGGCATCACCGGCTGGGCGCAGATCAACGGCTGGCGCGGCGAGATCGACAATGAAGAAAAGATCCAGAAGCGCGTCGAATTCGACCTCTACTACATCGAGAACTGGTCGGTGCTGTTCGACACCTACATTCTGCTGAAGACGCCGATCGCCCTGATGACCAAAAGCGAGAATGCGTATTGAGAGTCCAGGCCGCTGTCATGCCACGCGAAAGCGGGGCAGCCAGTAACCCGAGGCGCGAGAGGAGAAATTGCGGCGCCTTCGAACACTGGATCGCCCGGTCGAGCCGGGCGATGACCGGCAATGCAGTGAGTTGCGTAGTTTGGTGAGCGTGTGATGGCGTATGCGGCGGCAGCCGGAATTTCGACAGCGACCGCCGGGCCGGGCGTTCTTGCCCTGCAACGCGCGCTGATCTGGCTCATCGGCGCTTCAGGCGCCATCGTCTTCATCGAACCGAGCCCTTACGAGCTGGTGACGCTCTCCGCGATCGTCTTGTTCTTTGCGACCGGCCTGAAGCTGCGCCTCGTCTTCATGCCGCTGCTGGCGCTCCTGGTCCTGATCAATATCGGCTACAGCATCGGCGCCGTTGAGCTGATGGACGAGTCCGAGGTCTTCAACTGGATCCTGACGTCCTGGTACATGGCGGTCACCGTCATATTCCTTGCGATGGTGACGGCGGAGGACACGTTGGCCCGGCTCGAGATGCTCCGCCGCGGCCTGATCGTCGGCGGCATCATCGCTTCGCTTGCGGCGATTGCCGGCTACTTCAATCTTGTTCCCGGGCAGTACGATCTGTTGACGCTCTACGGGCGTGCCCGTGGAACGTTCAAGGATCCGAATGTGCTCGGTGCATTCCTGATCCTGCCTGCATTGCTCGCGCTGCAAAGCGTCGTCTCCGATCCGCTGGGCAAGGCCCTGCGGAGCACGGTCGCGCTCGGCGTCATCGCGCTTGCCATCCTGCTGGCGTTTTCGCGCGCCGCCTGGGGCGGCCTGATGCTCACCTCGGCTTTCATGCTCGTACTGATGGTGATGACCAGCCGGTCCCGCGCAGAGCGTTCGCGCATTGTGACGACGGCCCTGCTCGCCGTCACCATCGCCATCGTTCTGCTCGCAGTGCTGCTGTCGTTCGATTCAGTCCGGGACATGTTCCAGCAGCGGGCAAGCTTCGATCAGAGCTATGACGAAGGTCGCTTCGGTCGGTTCGGCCGTCACATCCTCGGCGCCGCGATGGCGCTCGACCTGCCTTTCGGCATCGGCCCCCTGCAGTTTCATCAGTATTTCCCCGAGGACACCCACAACTCCTATCTCAATGCATTCATGTCGGGCGGCTGGATATCCGGAATCTGCTACCCGACGCTGGTCTTTACGACGGTGATTTTGGGATTTCGTCACCTGCTCGTGCGCGTGCCCTGGCAACGCAGTTACCTGGCGATCTTCGCCGCCTTTCTCGGTACCGTCGGCGAAAACTTCATCATCGATACCGATCACTGGCGGCATTTCTGGCTGATGCTGGGCGCAATGTGGGGCATGATCGCCGCGGCACAGCCCTACAAGGCGGCCAATCAGCCTGCCCCGCCTGGATCCGCGACCGGATGTTGAAGGTTCTGATCCCCCTCAGCGCGAGGGGCATGGACTGGATGTACGCCTACGATCCCACCGCGCTCACGCCTCCACCGCAAACGTCAAGCCGGCATTATCGACAAGCCGCTTGATCAGGCGCTCCTGCATCGCCGCACCCGGCGTCCATATCCCTGCGGGAACGTCCGGCGCGTCGCGCAACAGGCAGATCGCACACTCGGCGATCATCTTCGACGTCGAGCCATAGCCGGGATCGCGGTCGCCCTTCACCGATACGCGAACCTGGCGGCCGTCGGGGGCAATTCCAACAAAGAGCAGATCGTAGTACCCGGTTTCGCGCTCCTCCTTTGAAGGCCCCTCGCCCGGCTTGGGTCCGGCCGATGAGGTGAGATTGTTGTTGGCTGCCACGATGCGCTTGGCCGTGGCCTCCCCTTCCTCGCCCGGCCCGGTGATCTGCATCTCGTCGTAGACGAAATCCCGGCCATAGGGAAAGCCCATCAGCGCGTTGGAGCGATGCACATTGCGCGTGTTGATGTTGGCCATGAAAAACGGCGCCAGCCAGGTCTGCAGATCGTCATCGAACACAGGCCTGTTTCCCGGCGGCTGCTTCGGCCCCTGGAAACCCGGCGTCAGTGCGAAAGCATCCCGCAACAACGGCAACAGGCTGGGATCCTTCGCGGCGGCATCGAAGATCGCCTTTCCGCTTGCCGCGGTGCCGCCCGAGAAGGTGCCCTTCATCGCGCGGATCCGTCCCTTGACGCGCGCAACCGGCGCGCCGATCGCCTTCTTCGCGGTTTCCTCGCAAAAATACACTCCGAGCTCGAACGGCAGGGAGTCATAGCCGCAGGAAAACACGATGCGCGCGCCGGAAGCCTGTGCGGTCGCCTGATGGGCATCGATCATCCGCCGCATCCAGGGGACCTCGCCGCACAGATCGAAATAGTCGGTGCCCGACGCCGCGCAGGCCGCCAGCAATTCGTTCCCGTGAAGCAGATACGGCCCCACGGTCGTCACGATCGACCTGGTCCGATCGATCATCGCTTTCAGCGAGGCTGCGTCGCTCGAATCCGCAACAATCAGCGGCGTATCGGCCGGCGCGCCGATCGCGTCGCGGACGTGAGCCAGCTTGTCGAGGCTGCGTCCCGCCATCGCCCATTTCAGTTGCTTGTCGTTGCGGTATTGCGCAGCGAGATATTCGGCAACGAGCTGGCCGGTGAACCCGGTTGCGCCATAGACGATGATGTCGAACTTCGTCGAAGAATTCATGTTGAGTTCCTGTGATTTCCCTCATTGCGACGAGACGGATGGTGAAGCAATCGGGCACTGTCATTCCGGGATCGTGCGTTAGCACCAGACCCGGAATCTCGAGATTCTCAGGTGCGCAATTGCGCACCATAGTTCGATGCTTCGCATCGCCCCGGAATGACGGTCACCCGGAAAGAAATCACTTCTTCCCGTACGACACGCTCATGCCGGCGCGCACGTCGTTCTGGATACCGTAGGGCGCGATCGGATAGCGCAGGCCGTTCTTGGCAAGCTGTTTCATGCCCGATATTGCCTTGGCGAGATAGGATGGCGGCAATGCCATCAACATCTCCTCATCCGGCACACCGCCATAGCGCCGTTCGGCAAAGCACGGCAGCGACAGGCTCGGCTCGCCGGTCTTCAGCGCCCGGCCCCAGGAATCCGCGCAGGCGGTTTCGCCGGCCACGCTCCATTCGAACTTCGTGTATCCGGTGTATTGAAGCCCGTTGATCAGGATGATCATCTGGCCCGGCGTCGCATAGACGAGGCAGATGTCCGGCGGGTTGAGCCGGCCGCCGGCAAGCGGACTGACCGCAAGCGCCTGATATTTGCCGAAGGGCACGACATCGAGCGCTTCCTGGCGCTTGCGCGCGTCCTCTGCCGTGCCATGCCAGACGCCGACGTAATTCTCCCCCGCGCGCCACGTCTCGTCCTGCGGACCCAGCCCGATCACGGCCCGGCACTGCGCCCCCACCAGATCATCCGCAGTGATACCGACCGTCCATCCCAGCCGCGAGGCCATGCTGACGATCTGGTCGGTGGTGTGGATCGCGTTGGGGCGGCGGATCTTGGGGATGGCCTCCATCTCCTCCACGCGCACAAACAGCTTCATGCCGGTGACGGTGGTCTTCAGGCGGAGCAGGCTGTTGAGGTCGGCCACCATGCCGGCCCAATCCATCTGTTCCGGCACCGCTTGCTGTCGCATGGCCTCTACTCCCTCACCTGGCGGCAGGCCGCAACGCCGCGCCCGCCATGCCTTCGGTCTTCTAATCCGTGGAGGGGCCCGGAAGCAAATCGTCGATCTTGCCGGTAAGACGATAGGCGAGCAGTCCAATCCATTCGCGTGCGGCGAGGTCGGTTCGCGCGAACCCCTCGGTTGCGAGGGAGGTAAAGGTCACCATGTCCATCGGCCCGCGGGTCCGCCAATCCACGGGATAGGGCTCTACTGCAAAACCGGCTTTCCGGAACAGCCCGACCGAGCGCGGCATATGATAGGCCGAGGTCACGAGCAGCCAGCGCTCGCCCGGCTTGGGCGCGGCGAGCGACTTGGAAAATTCCGCATTCTCGAACGTGTTGCGCGAGTCGCGCTCGATGGTCAGCCGCGACTTCTCGATACCGAGTCGTTCGAAAACCATTGCCGCATAGTCGGCCTCTCGCGTATCGCCCCAGATCAGATTGGACGTACCGCCGGTGAAGACGATCCGCGCGTTCGGATATTTGCGCGCGAGCGCGGCGGCCGCGACAATACGATCGGCCGCACTGCGGATCACGGTCGTGCCACGCGCAGCCGAGACGTCCGAATCGATCGGACCGCCCAGAATGACGATGCCGTCGGGCGCGCCGCGGCTCGCATCCCAGGACGGAAACCGGCTTTCCAGTGGATAGAGCAGAAGATAGCCGAGCGGCGAAAACGCGCAGATCGCAAGCAGTAAGATCGCAAGCACGAGAAGCCTGCGGCCCAGGCGAGCATGGCGCGTCAACAGCAGAGCCGCGCCGAGCAGACCGAGCCCGAGCAGGAAATTCGTCGGCAGGACCGCGACGCCGGCCGTCTTGGAGAGAACGAAGAACAACGGCAATCTCTTTCGGAAGAAAGTTCGCTCTGATCCTTGTCCCCTGGCCAAGAGCAGGAGGGGTGAAGCGGCGTCTTAGCCGGGAACGCCCGGCGTATCCATCTATCTCGGGAAGCTTTATTGAAAGATGACGGATCGCGCGCCGGCCGGATGTCCACCGAAGCCAAGAAAGATCATTCATGACTGATCACCATCTGCATTCCAGCCCCGAGACCTGTCACTGGGGATTTTTCGAAGCCAGGCTCAAGCCGGTCCTCACCATCGACAGCGGCGATGAAGTAACCATCGATACCATCAGCGGCGGCCCCGACGTGGTGCCCGACAGGAGCAAATTTCACGTGCCTCCCGAATTGTTCGAGGTACACGCCAGGAACGAGCGGATGGTGCCGGGCCATATCCTGACCGGCCCGATCGCGGTACGCGGCGCCGAGCCCGGCGACGTGCTCGAGGTCGACATTCTGGACGTCAGTCTCAGGCAGGACTGGGGCTACAACCTGATCCGCCCGCTCGCCGGCACCCTGCCCGACGATTTCCACGAGACGCGGCTGCTGAACATTCCCCTTGATCTCACGCGAATGGTGGGCCGCCTGCCCTGGGGCCTCGACCTGCCGCTAAAACCCTTCTTCGGCGTGATGGGCGTGGCGCCGCCGCCCGCCTGGGGACGCATCTCCTCGCTGATCCCACGCGCGACGGGCGGCAATCTCGACAACAAGGAATTGGGCACTGGGGCAAAACTGTACCTGCCGGTTTTCGTCCCCGGCGCGCTGTTTTCCTGCGGCGACGGCCACGGCGTGCAGGGCGACGGTGAAGTCTGCGTCACCGCGATCGAGACCGCACTACGGGGCCGCTTCCGCCTGACGCTGCGCAAGGATTTGCGGCTCGACTCTCCGCGCGCCGAGACGGGAACGCATTACCTGACGATGGCAATGGACCCCGATCTCGATCAGTGCGTCGTGCGTGCGCTGCGCGACATGATCGCTTTGCTTGGCGAAAAGCGCAATCTGTCGCGCGAGGACGCCTACACGCTCTGCAGCCTCGCCTCCGATTTGCGGGTGACGCAGACCGTGAACGGCTCGAAAGGCATCCATTGCATGATCGCCAAGAGCGTCGTGCACGGCTGACGCGATCTTTCCGATGAGGCGCTCGTGAGGCGCTCGCGGCCGGGTCCGCGGGCGTGAACAGCGAGAATCTGCGCCTCATACGACCCGAATCTTTGCGAATCTGGAGTGCTGCGGCCGGCCGTTCCCTGGCCCCGGTGGAGCGTGTCTTGCGCACGCCCTCCTAAGCCGGTCCGCTCACCTCAACAGAATTTGCCAGTCAATCCAAATGGTTAGGAGTCGACTGTACAAACAGGCTATTTCTAAATAGAGTCTTAAAAGTTACTTTTCTGTACCCGCGTTAGGGCATAGCCTTTCTCATGGCCACCGAAAAAGCCGAGACCGATCGCATCCCCGTGACCTTGGCGCTCTCGACCATCACTTACCTGGAGAAACTGGTGAGGCAGGGCACCCACGGGACGAGCGTTCCAGGCGTGGCAAGGACATTGATCGAGGAAGGCGTCCGCAATGCCATCAAGGACGGGCTGCTTTCCATCCGAGACAATGGCAAGCCATGAGCTGGAACTTTGCGTGACGCGGGAGGCGCGCTCGGTAGGCCCAAAGACATCAACCTGGACCTTAGAGCATGCCCGCCTTTCCGCCGACCTGGACCACCGAACGCATCGAACTCCTGAAAGCCCATTTTGAGGCCGGGCTCACCTGCCGCGAGATCGCCAACGAGATCGGGGTGAGCCGCAATGCGGTGATCGGCAAGATCTCAAGGCTCAATCTGAGCCGCGAACGAGCCATCACCGCGCCCAAAGCCGATGCAGTACGCGAACCGCGGCGAAAGCGGGCGAGCTCGCGGCTCCGGCTCCTTCGGGCCATACCGATCGAGGGTCCGGCCGACGTACAGGAGCCGATCCACAACGGGCACTGCTGCTCGCTGTTCGAACTGAGCGCACAGACCTGCCGCTGGCCGATCTCCACGCCAGGGGCCGAAGATTTCTGCTTCTGCGGCAATCCGCCGGTTGAGGGGTTTCCCTATTGCGCCGGCCACAGCCGGCTCGCCTATCGTGTGAGCGCGCGCTAGATCATCGCTCATCCCAGCCGCCAGCCGACCTCTTCGGCAAGGCTCCTGTAAAATTCAGGCGTGTAGGCGTTTTCCGGATCGCGGCGGACGCGTTCATCCAATTTGTGAGCGTCCTCGCCGACCAGGATGCGCCATTTGTCGGCCTTGACCCCGTCAAGGATGACCGTCGCGGCGTGCGCGGCGGTCGTCGGCGCATCTTCCAGGAAACTGCGGGCGCGTTCGGCGGCGAGCGCCTGAATATCCTCGTCCGACATTTTGTCGATGCCCTCGACGCCGGCCGTCTTGAGGCGGACGCGCGCCTGCGCGACTTCGTTTTCACTCAGCCGCTCGGTGCCGCTCTGAACCTTTCGCGTGTTGGAGACGATGGAGGTGCCGATGTGCCCGGGCATCACCACCGAGCATTTGATATGCGGCGCGTTGAGGCGCAGATCGTTGATCAGGGCCTCGGTGAATCCCTTCACCGCGAATTTGGCGGAGCTGTAGGCAGTGTGCGCCACGCCCATGCCGACCGACGCCCAGAAGCCGTTGACGCTCGAGGTATTGATGATGTGCGCTTCGTCCGCCTTCATCAGCATCGGCAGGAAGGTGCGCACGCCGAGATAGACGCCGCCCCAGCAGATGTTGAAGGTGCGCTCCCACTGCTCGCGCGTGTTGGTGAAGAGGCTGCCTCCGCCGCCGATGCCGGCATTGTTGAACAAGAGATGGATCTTGTCTGTCGCCTGCTGCTCGGCGAGCTCGTCGCGAAAGCGCCTGAGCTGATCCTCGATCGAGACATCGGCGACATGAGTGGTGACGCGCAGGCCCTGCGGCAGCTTGTTGGCCTCGCACAGCCGCCTGGTCTCGGCCATGGCCTCCGCTGAGACGTCGCACATCGCGACATTGCAGCCCTCGGCGACAAGCTGACGCGCGAGCTCGCGGCCCATGCCGGTGCCGCCTCCGGTGATCACCGCGATCTTTCCGGCAAAGTCCTTCATGGCGAGCCCCTCCCCTTGTTCCTGCCGTTTGCAAGCGGGTTTTGACCTTCACGAGCACCGCTCGGAGCACGCAATCTAGCAGCTGCGCGGCGGCGGTAAAGCGCGCCGGACAGCGGTCCTTGGGAAAGAAAGCGCCCGTCGTGCGTTGATGCGGGCAAGCCAGGCAAAGCGAGCCATGACCGAAGCCAGAGTCCCGCATTCGAACACCGCGCCAGCTCCGATCCGCTTCAGACGCGGCAGCTTGCTGCTTGCCACCTGCTGCGTCCTGGCGGCTGCGCCGCTGCACGCCGCAAGGCTCACGACCGAAAGCGCCAACGCGGCAGAATTTTCCGGTAAGGCCCCGCCGGCGCATCAGATTTCGCCGCTCGGGATTCGCCTGCAGGTCCTGCTCGCTCGCGCGCACGTCTCGCCGGGAGAAATCGACGGCAAATTCGGCGAGAACGCAAGGAAAGCGCTGTGCGCCTACGCCGAGGCGCAGCAGCTCGCCAGCACGGACAAGCTGACGCAGGACGTCTGGCAGAAACTCGTGATCGACGACCGACCGGTGCTGACGACCTACCAGATCGCAGAAAAGGATGTCGCCGGCCCGTTCCTGGCACGGCTGCCGCACAGGATGGAAGACATGAAGCATCTCACGCGGCTCGGCTACACGAGCGCGCGCGAAGAGCTGGCCGAGACGTTTCACATGAGCCCGGAGCTGCTGTCGGCCCTCAATCCGGGCCAGCAATTCCGCAAGCCCGGCGCCACGATCGTCGTGATCGACGTTGGAACCGGCGCCGGCAGCGCGCCGCACGCCGACAGAGTGGAAGTCGACAAGAGCCGGCAGACCGTCACCGTATTCGACGCCTCGAACCGCCTGATCGACTTTTATCCCGCGACGGTCGGCAGCGAGGAAAAGCCGTCACCCACCGGGAAGCTGCGGGTCACCGGCATCGATCATAACCCGAGCTATCACTACAACCCCAAATATCACTTCAAGGGGGTGCACGCGAAATCGCCGTTCACGATCAAGCCGGGACCGAACAATCCGGTCGGCACGGTCTGGGTCAGCCTGTCCGCGGAAGGCTACGGCATCCACGGCACGCCGGACCCCGGCAAGGTGAGCAAGGCGGCCTCACACGGCTGCGTCCGCCTCACCAATTGGGATGTCGAGCAACTGGCCACGGAGGTGAAGAAGGGCACGCCCGTCGCCTTCGTCGACAGTTCAAGTTCGTGAGAACGCACCGTCTCTTCCTGCTCAGCGCGTGGTCCAGCGCGCCGCTTCCGCCGTCTGCGCGGGCTCCTGCTTCAGGCAGCGCCGGGCCGCTTCGATCTGCGCGTCGCTAGCGCCATGACTGCGCGCCCACATTTCCGCGGTCGATTCCGAATATCTGGCCACGTAAAAACGAACCACCGTGCAGGACACGCGCTGCACGACGCCCGGCCGATGGCCCGCAAGAGCCGAAGATGAAAGCGACGATGAGAGAGATAAAGCCAGCGCGATTGCGCCGACTGCACGCAGCACCATGATGCCCCCTGTACGCTAGAGCTGGATTCCTGGTTGGTCGCACTGTTTGCGGAAAACCTGTGCCCGTGCTTCCGCAAGAATGCTCTACCCCGATCGCAGACGACCAGACTCTCTCGACCTGCGCAAATTAAATCCGTCATAATCACAGCGTTCATCGGCCATTCATCGCCAAATCCTGTATCGCTGTTGCATACGCGCGTCATAAGCGCGCATCGGCGACGCCGTGCGTAACTTGTTCGCATCACGAGGAACCAATTCGCGGCTTCATGCCTTCCCTTCTTTGCGAGGAGGATTGCATGGATATCCATGATGGCGACATCACCGACGAACTGAACGGCGATGGCATGCTCATCATCGACGGGCGCGACGTCGCGCTGGTTCCCTACACGCTCACGATCGCCCCGGAAGCCGGCCCCCTGATTGCGGAAGGCTCGATCCGTGGACCGGAGCCGCTGATGAGGCGCGTCAAGAAGGCGAAAGCGGTGAAGCTCGCGCTCGAGGACGGGCCGACCGTCACGCTCCGCTGCCAGGGCGGCCGCAGCGGCACGCGGTGGGTGAAGGCGTTGAAGACCTGACTGGCGGAGAAGATCGATGAGGCCGGTCATTGACGAAACGGCAGCGGTCCGCTGGTTCCCGACAGCGGGGCCGCCGAATTGCCATTCTGGCTGGACGTGCGTGCAACCCAGCGTCGCGGCACGAAACCGGCACGCCCAAAAGGGCGACTTATCCCAAATCCTGAGGCGATGCTGCCGGCTTATGGCTTGACGTAGGTCCAGCCCCGCTCTTCCAGCTCCATGACGCGGACCACTCCGGACTTGACCACCTGCGCCTGTGGGACGATGGGGATGTTCTTGTTTTCAGCCTTCTGCATGTTCTCCTGGGTGTTGCCACACGCCTTGAACGATACTTCCGGCGTGCTGAGCGCCATCGTCTCGATCCGCGCCTTCACCGGCGACGTGTCCTCGCGCAGCATGTGCAGGCCAGGTCCGAACGTGATCACCTCGACCTGCACCTTCTCACCGAGGTCCTTGTAATACTGTACGACGTTCATCGCGTTGTTGAGCGCGAGGTTCATCGCCGCGGGATCGTTGGTATTCACCTGCAGGATCAGGCGGTGCAGCCCATGTTTCTCTCCAGAGGACTTGTCCATGCGGGCAAACGCAGCTCCATTCCGGCCCGTCGCGGAACCGGCCGGGTTTACCGACATCCGGAGCTTGTGCGTAACGGCTGGGGAGTTCGTCGTCGGCTTCCAATAATGTCCGCTCTCCTGTGCCATGGATGAGGATGCCGCAAGCAGGAGCGTACCGGCGCCGATTGTCGCTGCTCTCGCAATACGCCCGAACTCGCTCATCATCCCCTCCCGTCGAGATCTTCTGTCGATCACTGGCTGTTGGGCTTCGCGATGGCCAGCGGCCATTTGCATGAAGCGGCGATCTTCGCGCGCACCCTCTCCAATCCGACCAGGGAGAAAGAGGCGTCCTGAGATGCTCCGACCCGGGGTGACAGATGCACGGCGAGTTCACCTTCGCTCGGAAGCGATTGGATCAGAGCAGCTGCATCGGTCCTGAACGCGATGCCCGCAACGAAGGCCGGTGCCGCCGCGATCTGCACGGGCTGGCCGCCATTGATCCGATAGGAAATGTCGTAATCATCGCCGCGGCTCGAGACAGCCGCTCCGGCAATCGCGATTTCGGTGCGTCCACCGCGGCAGCGGATCGAGAGCTGCATGGCGCTGCCACCTGCACCCTCGCGCGAAGTTATCGTCGCGGTGGCGATCGGCGAGAAATCCACGGGAGACCTCGTCTGGCTGACAACCCAGTGGTCCTCCTTGGCCGCCGGAGGAATAGCAGAGGTGATGGCACGCGACAGCTTGTCCAGGCAGTCCAGCCGGGCCGCGCCTTCCATCAGCGAGCAGGCGCGAAGCTGCGCCATCGGATCGTCGTCCCCCTGCGCCAGCGCAACCCCGCCCATCAAGGCGAGAGCGGCCGAGGCGAAGAGGGTGGCGTTCCTCATTGCGATGCCTGTGTCGGGCGCGAATGGGCGTTCAGCCATGCCTGCGCGGCGGGAAAGCGCGCAAGCCCCGGAACCGTCGCCGCGAGATTGATCGATTTCCATTTCGGATCGAAGCCCGGCGCCTGCAGCCTATCGATCCGCGAGAACAGATGGTCGACAAAGCGCGCAACGCGCTGGTAGCGGTTCGAATTCGCAGGCCAATTAAAAGCAACCAGCGCCGTCGGCACCGCGATCGTCGCCACGTGTTCGCCCGGCTTGATCAGGTTGGGATAATCGGTCGCATCGAGAGAGGCGGGAACGTAATAGTCCTCGAGCTTCCTCTCGTAGGACACGGGCAGGAACTTGAAGCCCGGATCCCAGCGCCCGCGTACGAACGCATCGACCGGCTTCGATGTGATGAAGACGACCGCCGCCATGTCGCCCTTGCGCATCTCCTCCAGCGCGACCTGATGCGGAATGAATGTCTGCTCTACATCAAGACCGAGACGACTGAAGATCAACGGACCCGAATAGGCAGCGGCAGTGCCTTGCGTATTGAAATTCACCTTCTTGCCGACAAGGTCGTTCAGCGTCTGAATCTCCGGCCGGACGAAGATGTGCAATTCGGACGGAAACAAGTTGAGCACATAACCCAGGCGTTGCTGGATGTCGGGCACCTGGCTCCTGTACTCGTCGAGCACGTCGGAATTGATGATCGCAGCATCGACGCCGCGCAGATAGAGCAATGAATTGACGTTCTCCGTCGGTCCCCGCGTCACGATCGGCAGGACGTGCAGATTGTCGCCATCGTCGACCACGCGGGCCATTTCCGCGGCGAGGCGGATCGGGGCGCCCTCGAGGAGGCCGCCGGCAAGACCGATCGTCCAGGCGTTCATCGCCTCTTGCGGTTTCGGCGCCTGATGCGGCACGACATGAACGTTTTGCGCCTTCGCATTCTTGGCCCGAGCGTGGACCCAGCCTGGCCGAACCGCCACGAGCAGCGCAAGCACCGCCGCTAACACGCACAATGGCCGTAGCCTGGGAGATACGCTCATTGGCCAGCTCCTTTGTGCGAATGTCCAATCTGGACCCTGCCGCTCCATGACCTCTGACATTACCGACGCAGCGCGTCGACTCGCTCACTCGCTTCCTTGATGCCGCCGGCCTGTGCTCTCGCGTAGAGATCGCGGGCTTTCGCCGGATCACCGAGCGTCCCATACGCGCCCCATTTGCGAAGAACGAGCGGGTCATAGGTCTCCGCGAGCGCGAAGCTTGCCTGCGCATTGCCCATCTCGGCCGCAAGTTCGAGCGCGGCCCGCGCCGAACCGATATCGCCCTGGCGAAGCAGCACGCCGGCGCGGGTCATCAATCTTTCCACCTCCGCAGCATTTCCCGCATCAGGCTTGGCGCTGCTTCGAGCGGCAGCGGCGGATGTCTGGGGCGCCGCCACCGGCCTGATCGCGTCGGCAGCGGGCTGCCTGTCTTGCGCGATCCGACCGGTCGTGACCCCGGATGCGGCAGGCAGTTCTTTCGTTCTCCGCTCGGATGCAAGTTCCCGCTCCAGTCGGGCAGTCTTGTCACGCTCCTGCTGCAGCAATTTTCGCAGCTCTGCTGTGCCGTTCTCGGCGGCCCGCTGGGAGTCCGCCGCGTGGTCATTGTCCTGGCGCGCCTTGGCCTCATAGGCGTAGATCGCGGTCCGCGCCATCGAGAGATCCTTCGCCAGAGCCTCGGCCCTCTCGTGTTCTTTCTGCAGCGACCGCTTGAACTCCGCCGAGTCTTGCTCCGCGATCTGCTTCTGCTGGCTGGCATCGCTGCTCGCCTTCGTAACGAGTGCCGTTTGCGTCTCGACGTCACGTCGGGCTGCTGCCAGGTCCGCCTCCAGGCGGTTGGCGCGCTCCTGTTCCTGTTGCAGCGATTTACGCAGCTCCGCCGTGCCGTCGCCCGCCGCGGGCTTCATCGGGCTGGCGTCATCTGTCGCCTTCGCCGTCAACACCGTCTGCGCCTCGGCATCGCGGCGCGCGGCGGGGCCGCTCTCCGCCGCCGCCGACTGACCCTGGTGCAACTTTTCGGTCTCGTTTTCTTTCTGCTCGTCGTTGCGAGCGAGCGCATTTGTAAGACGTTTCTGTTCAGCCGCGGTGGCCTTCTCGAAACAAGCGCTCACCTTTTCGCTCACGCCCGCAAGAGTGCACCACGCTGCTTCGGTCAACCCGGTACAGGATTTAAAGGCGCTCAGTACGTCGCCCCCGCACGAGGGCTGGTAGAGAACGATCTCCTCATTGTTGGCTGCCCGATGTCTTGCGGAACACTCCCTGCTCTTCTCTACGGCAACATCGGCGTAGTCCATCACCTGCCGCTGATAGGCGCGGCACTCTTCTTGTGATTTCGGGTCTGCCGGTGGAACTGGTCGGTCGTCCGCCTCGAGCGGGGAAACAGGTGCAATCAGTACCGACAGCAGAAATGTAGAGCTGAAAATATTTAGCCGGAACATCTAATGACCTTTCCGGGTAGCAAATTAAAAAAATATATCGGATTGCGAGCGGGAGCAACGCCTTCATCATCTTACATAGCAGGCGTCATGTTGGCGACTGTCATGGTTCCATCGACGGAACGACGACACAGCGCGTTGCGCTCGAGTGACTCACCTGACTCACTCACGGACTCCAGCTCATCGACCAGATCGTGAGACATGCGCGACGAGCAAGCATGAGAGACCTCGGAGAAGGAGACGCCGCGTTTTGCTCAAGGCCGCGCTTTGTAGAAGCGCATGACCCGCGACCGCGCCCTCAGCGCTACACATCGCGGGCAATTCAAATGCGACGAAAGCCACTCTCTCAGGGAGCGCGTTTTCTTCTTAGGAGTTCGGCTCGTTTGGCTCGGGATGTAGAGCGGCCTTCTCGTCTTGCAGGTCTCTGATCAACTCTTCAATCCGATCGATTGTCAGTCGATCATTGATTGATCTGGCGATCCTCCGGTAACGCTCGATCCGTTCGTCCAGTTCTTTGCAACGATCACACATGGCAGATTCCGCCATTCGCACGCGGCACCCTCCCGCCGCCACCTCTCGTCGGAATACGACGATCGAGCTGCCGGTTTGTTCAAGGCTGACACTGCCAAGCCTTAACTTACGTCAGGGGTCATCGGAGCCGGGTCCCCATGGGGCCACTCCAGCTCTTTCAGCACGCGGTCGCGATGATGAACATACTGCGCCTGCGCCATGTGGAAGGTGTCGAGAAGCCTGCGGGCTTCCGTTGTGTCACGTCCGAGGCGGTCCAAATTTGCGATCATCTGCTCCTGAGCCGCAATCTGTCGCTTGGCTAGCGCAATGTGCCGCTCGGCTTGCTCAAGGTACTCGATCTGGCGGAGCTTGAGCGGCAGTGCTTCGCGTTCAAGGCTGTTGGGGGATGGGCGCTTGCGTAGCATCGCGCACTCCTTTCCCTGTTTTGGTGGGGGCGGGAGCGCGACCGGCGTTCTCATCACCGGTGGATACCAAGGGCCTTGCGGTGATGCCCGGTTAACGATCGAGCGGCTTGACGGTTCAAGTCGCGCGGCGACAGGGGTCTCAAAACCCAGTCTGAGGAGCGACCGTCCGTTTATCCGGATCTGGCGACTTCCCCAGTTTTCGTTCGGGTTTCGTGCTTGGTACGATTGGGCTGCCGGATTTGAAAAAGCCCTATATTCAAGGGCTTTAGATGGTCGGAGCGGCGAGATTTGAACTCGCGACCCCTAGTCTCCCAGACTAGTGCGCTAACCGGGCTGCGCCACGCTCCGCCGCCGTTCCCATAGCTGCGATCCCATCCTCGCGCAAGGTAAAGAGACAGCCGTTTTGGTCAGCCGTCCTTCAGGGCCCGGTCGAGCATCTGGCGACAGTCGATCAGGTCCCGCAACACCCCCTGAAGGCGCTCACGGTCCAGAACACCTGCGCCCGCGTCCCGGCCGGGCGGAGCCGGGCCACCGCGGAACGTCGCCAGGATGTCCTCCTCGGTCTCGACGAAGCGGAAGTCGATGCCCTCCTCGTCGGAGCCTTCGTACTCCTCGTCCTCGGCGTCGACCTCCGTGCTCGCCCCGTTGCCGTCATCTTCCTGAAGGCTTTGGCCGATCGCTTCTTCGAGCGCGCCGAACGAAACGGCGGCCGAGCTGTCGGCGAGGCCCTGCACCGACTTGATGCCGTGCTCCTTGAGGATGCGCTGCACCCCGCGGATGGTGTAGCCCTCGCCGTAAAGCAGCCGGCGGATGCCCCGGAGCAGATCGACGTCGTCAGGCCGGTAATAGCGCCGGCCGCCGCTGCGCTTCATCGGCTTGATCTGGCTGAAACGCGTCTCCCAGAACCTCAAAACGTGCTGGGGGATGTCGAGGTCCTGGGCGACCTCGCTGATAGTCCGGAATGCATCAGGGGCCTTGTCCAAAGGCTCGCTTCCTTCCGAGCTTGCGAATTAACCTATGCTACTCGACTTTTTCCTCGCCCATCAGCCCGGTGGCAGCAGCGTGGCCATTGTTGATCCGCTGCTTCAGGATGGCCGACGGCTTGAAGACCATCACCCGGCGCGGCGATATCGGAACTTCCGTGCCGGTCTTCGGATTACGGCCGATCCGCTGACCCTTTTTTCGGACCATGAAGGAACCGAAGGAGGACAGCTTCACGGTTTCGCCCTTCTCCAGGCAGTCCGTA
>CAYVVB010000380.1:0-4809 GCA_964454955.1 uncultured Bradyrhizobium sp.
CATGGCGCGCGCCATGTCGAAGGCGGTCGCGATCTTGCCCGAGGCGCCGATCTTGATGCGGTCGCGGGCATTGATGCCGATGAGCGCGTTGTGCACGAAATTCACGCCCTCGCGCATCGGCATGCCGAGATGATCCATGAATTCCAACGGCGCCGCGCCGGTGCCGCCTTCATTACCGTCGATCACGATGAAATCCGGATAGATGCCGGTCTTCAACATCGCCTTGCAGATCGCCAGGAACTCCCAGGGATGGCCGACGCACATCTTGAAGCCGGCCGGCTTGCCGCCCGACAGCTTCCGCATCGTGGCCACGAATTCCATCATCTCGACCGGGGTCGCGAAAGCCCCGTGCGTGGCCGGCGAGATGCAGTCCTCGCCCAGCGGAACGCCCCTGATCTTGGAAATCTCTTCCGACACTTTTGCCGCCGGCAGCACGCCGCCATGTCCCGGCTTGGCGCCCTGACTCATCTTGAGCTCGACCATCTTGATCTGCTCGTCGGAAGCGACGCGGGCGAACTCATCCGGATCGAACGTGCCGTCGCGGCGGCGGCAGCCGAAATAGCCGGAGCCGACCTCCCAGATCAGGTCACCGCCCATCTCGCGATGATAGGGGCTGACGCCGCCCTCGCCGGTGTCGTGCGCAAAGCCGCCTTTTCTCGCGCCGGCGTTGAGCGCGCGCACGGCATTCGGACTGAGCGCGCCAAAGCTCATCGCCGAGATGTTGAAAACCGAGGCCGAGTAGGGTTGCGTGCAGTCGGGTCCGCCGACGGTGATGCGGAATGGTTCTTTGGAGTGAGCTTTGGGCGCGACCGAGTGGTGCATCCACTCGTAGCCCTCGCGATAGACATCCTCCTGTGTCCCGAAGGGCCGCTTGTCGAGCTGCATCTTGGCGCGCTGATAGACCACGGCGCGGGTGTCGCGGGAGAACGGCATGCCGTCCTTCTCGCTCTCGAAAAAATACTGCCGCATCTCGGGACGGATTTCTTCGAGCAGGAAGCGCATATGTGCCGCGATCGGATAGTTGCGCAACACCGCGTGGCTCTTCTGCATGAGATCGCGGACGCCGAGCAGCGTGAGCCCGCCGAAGATCAGGAGCGGAATGAGGACGACGTCGAATGCCTTGGGATTGTGATCGAAGAGACCGATGCCGAGCAGCAGCGCCGTCACCACAGCGCAAATCGTCAAGACGATGAAGCGTGGCGAGAACGGAAGCATCAAGGTTTCCATGGATATTCCCTCGGGCGATTTTGCCGGATTCTTGTTATCGAAAACGATCGCAAGCGTGCAGCGCAGGACGCTATCCGGCTTCGGGCTCAAGCGTATGACAGCGTTTTCGCCGGGAAGCTAGCCACTCCCGAAGGCGCGAATCAATGCATCCCTGCTGACCTTTTGCAATGCAACGCGGGCTGCGGCTGCCGACGGGGTCAGTGGGCGTGCGGCCGCAATTCGCCCGGGATCCTACTTTGGCCGAGGCCGCCCTTCATCAGCCAGGCATCGGTGCTCCGGATCGCGCGCTCGATATGCTCGGCGGTTCGCGAGAAGTCGTAAGGCGAGCCCACCAGCGGACAGAGCGGCGGCACCACGAAATATTCGATCGACGGCGAGATGCTTTCTAGCTCGTTCACCAATTGCCGCGCGATCAGAAGCGTCAGCGCGTGCGGCGCATTGGCGACGGCGCCGATCGGGGGCGCATCCGCCGCACAGGCATGGCCCGTCGGCAACACGATCAGGCGGGTCGCGCCCTTCTTCACCGCGACCTTGACCGGCGTGTTCGAGGAGATCGCGCCGTCGGCCAGATAAAGCCTCTCGTGGGCGACCGGCGAGAACGCGCCCGGGATCGCGGTGGACGCCACGATCGCCTCCGCAGCCGAACCCTCCGAGAGCACCACGCTCTCGCCCGAAATGATGTCCGTGGTGACGATATGCACCGGCAGCATCGCGTCCTGCAGATTGCGGTACGGCAGGTTGTTCTCGATCAGCTTTCTGATGCCGTCATGGGAGATCAGGAAATCGCGCCGCCACAGAAAGCCGGCCAGGGTTCTCCAGGTCAGGGGAAATACGTCCTGGCGCTGCAGGCCACGCCAGATGGTTTCGAGCTGCAGGATGCCCTTCAGCGTGGGATCACCGGCATAATAGGCGCCGTTGATTGCGCCGACGCTGGAGCCGACCACCATGTCGGCGGCCACGCCATGCTTGGCGAGCGCGTGCAGCATGCCGACCTGGATGGCGCCGAAACTGCCGCCGCCAGCCAGCACGAAGGCGGTCCTGCGGCGCATCGTGTAATCGGACAAAATCGCGTGCTCCCCGCCACCACGTTGCGCGGCGCTTTTTGGCAGCGATTTATAACAGCGGCAAAGCGCGCGACACCACACATGCGCGTCATTGCCGCGCGCGTCTTCCGTCCAGCCGCCGGCGTTCGCCGGGATTACCGCTCGACGAACGCCTTCTCGATGACGAAATGACCGGGCTCGGTGTGGCTGCCTTCGGCAAAGCCGCGCGCCTCCAGAATCTGCTTGAGCTCCTCGAGCATGCCCGGGCTGCCGCACATCATGATGCGGTCGGTCGCAACATCGAGCGGCTGCTGGCCGATATCGTTGAAGAGCTGCGCCGAGGTGATCAGGTCGGTGATGCGGCCGCGGTTGCGGAACGGCTCACGGGTCACGGTCGGATAATAGGAAAGCTTCTCCGAGAGCAGCGGTCCGAACAATTCATCCTCGCGCAGCTTCTCCACGAGCTGTTCGCCGAACGCAAGCTCGGAGACCTGCCGGCAGCCGTGCACGAGCACGATCCGCTCGAAACGCTCATAGACGTCCGGGTCCTTGATCAGGCTGGCGAAGGGCGCAAGCCCGGTCCCGGTCGACAGCAGCAACAGCCGTTCGCCGGAGACCAGATTGTCGGTGATCAGCGTGCCGGTGGCCTTGCGGCCGACCAGAATGGTATCGCCCTCCCTGATCTTCTGCAGCCGGGAGGTCAGCGGACCATCGGGGACCTTGATCGAGAAAAACTCCAGCTCCTCCTCGTGGTTTGCGCTCGCCATGCTGTAAGCGCGCAGCAAGGGGCGGCCGTCGACCTCGAGCCCGATCATCGCGAACTGGCCGTTGAGGAAGCGGAAGCCGGTATTGCGGGTGGCCGTGAAGCTGAAAAGCGTATCGGTCCAGTGTTGAACGGAAAGAACTTTCTCTCGATAGAACGCGCTCATGGGCTTGGATTCTTCCGAATGGGTGACTGTTAGCACAAAAGGGTCGCGTGCCCCGGAAGGGGGCAAAACCCCTGAAATGACGGGAGATTTTGGCGTTTCATCTACGCCATCGGCCCAGATAATCAACCTGTATTGGCGGGTAATTGAGATGGCTCAAATGCATGTCGCATGGCCGCCATCGCGCGCAATTAACTTGCCGCGCCCAGCGCCGATCCGGCACTTAATTACCGGACCAGTAAGATCACCGTCGATAAAGCAGGCAGGAAAACCAGACAGGCCATGTCCAGCAGCCAGCGCATATTCGTCGAGGCCATCAAGACATACTGCACGGATCGCGGCATCGCGGTCGAGATCCGCGCGGATGGCTGGCTGATCCTCATGCAGCGGGGCGACAAGCGTCGCCTCGCCTTTGCCCATGATCTCGGACTGAACAGCGCGGTGGCCCACAGGATCGCGAACGACAAATCGGCGACCGCGGAGGTGCTGGCGCTGGCAAACGTAGCGTGCGTTCCGCACGCGCTGTTTCTCAATCCGCGCCTGAATGCGCACATGCCGCGCTCCGGCTCCTGGGAAGCGATGCTCCGTCTGCTCGCGCAGCATCCGAGCGGCGTCGTCGTCAAGCCGAACGAGGGCACGGCCGGAAAATCGGTGTTTCTTGTCTCAAACCGGCCTGCGCTCGAGCTCGCGGTGAATCGCATCTTCGCAGAGCATGCGAGCCTCGCCATTTCCCCCTATCTCGAAATCGAGGACGAGGTCCGGGTGGTGCTGCTCGACGGCGTGCCGCTCGTCGTCTACGCCAAGGCGCGGGCGGCGGTGCTCGGCGATGGCAAGCGCTCCCTGCTGGAGCTTGCGCTGGCCGCATTGCCGCCCGGGCAGGCGTCGGCCGTGCTGCCGGCGCTATGCACCGACCTCGACAGGACCGCACTTGATGCGATCGTGCCGCCTGGGCGCCGGCGCCTGCTGAGCTGGCGGCACAATCTGGAATGCGGCGCGCAACCGCTTGTGCTCGCACGAGGCGAGACGAGAGGCGCCTGCGTCGAGCTTGCGGCAAGGGCCGCCCAGGCGATCGGCATCCGTTTTGCGTCGATCGACGTCGTGCGGGTCGACGGACGATGGCTGGTCCTCGAAGTCAATTCGGGGGTGATAATGGAGGCTTTGGGCAGGCTGCACCCGGAGCTGGTCCAATCGGCGTACGCGGCGGCGCTGGACAAGGTGTTCGGCTGGGGCTGATAGCATCGCGATCCAAATTCGACTTGAAAGCGAACCAAAGCGGCGTACGATATCTTGGGATTTGATTTGAGAACCAAGGCGTTAGCGACCAGGCGCCGCACGAAGCAGCGGCTCGGCGATCAGGCCGCCCAATATTGTGGCAACAATCAATAGCTTGGGCGCGGGAACATTTGCGGCGCGCCTGCATTGCACAAGGGATTGAAGTGCCGGAAGAGCACAGGTTCGAAGTTTCACCCGCCTGCCAAGAGGCTGTCGCTGCTGTTAGCGGCGGCGCTGCGGCGTCGGCCGGTGCGGCGCCCCCAGCCGGGGGGGAACGCCAGCCCCACCGCCGCTGTCGCGCCAGCAGCCGCACCGGCCCCGCCTGCAGTGATGTTGTTGCG
>CAYVVB010000381.1:0-9173 GCA_964454955.1 uncultured Bradyrhizobium sp.
GGGCACGGTGACGACGCTGGCCGGCATCCATCTCAATCTGGCGCGCTACGACCGCCGGCGGATCGACGGCATCTGGATGGAGGACGCCGACATCACGGCAACCGTCAGCAAGCTGCTTGCGATGAGCTATCAGCAGCGCGCCAGCAATAATTGCATCAGCGTCGATCGTGCCGATCTGGTGCTGGCGGGCTGCGCCATTCTCGACGCCATCCGTAGCGCCTTTCCGCTGCCGCGGCTGCGCGTCGCCGATCGCGGCTTGCGCGAGGGCATGCTGGTCGAAATGATGCGCGAGGACGGCGCACTCAGGGCTAATTGATTGTTGGCGTCATTCCGGGGCGCCGCAAAGCGGCGAACCCGGAATCCAGAAGTTTGTGGCGCGAGATTCCGGGTTCGCGCATTTCATGCGCGCCGCGGAATGACGACAGAGAGACACATGGCAAAGGATTCCACAGGCCGGCTGCATGTCACGGTGAGGAGCGGAGGCAAGCGCAAGCTGTCCTCGAAGCTCTGGCTGGAGCGGCAGCTCAACGATCCCTATGTGGCGCAGGCCAAACGCGAAGGCTATCGCTCGCGCGCCGCCTACAAGCTGGTCGAGATCGACGACAAATATCGCCTGCTCAAGCCCGGCATGACCGTGGTCGATCTCGGGGCTGCGCCCGGCGGCTGGAGCCAGGTCGCAGCCAGCCGCGTCGGCGCCCCGGCCAAGGGCAAGGTGATCGCGATCGATCTGTTGGAGATGGGCGAGATCGCGGGCGTCGATTTCGCCCAGCTCGATTTTCTCAGCGCCGACGCGCCGGAAAAGCTGATCGCGATGATCGGCGGCCGCGCCGACGTCGTCGTCTCCGACATGGCCGCCAACACCACCGGTCACCGCAAGACCGATCAGTTGCGAATCGTCGGCCTTGTGGAGGCCGCCGCGCTGTTTGCGACCGAAGTGCTCAAGCCGGGCGGGGCGTTTCTGGCGAAAGTGTTTCAAAGCGGCGCCGACGCCGAGCTGCTGGCGCAGCTCAAGCGCGACTTCGCCAGCGTGAAGCACGTGAAGCCGGCCGCGAGCCGGCAGGATTCATCCGAGCGCTATGTTCTGGCGACGGGGTTTCGGGGAGGACCGCGGCCATAGCGTGCCTTGTTAAACTCCGGTCAAACATCAGTTCGGGAAGCAGAGATTGTCGCCGGGTATTGAACGCGCCAAAGAGTTCAGCGTGAAGCGCGCCGCTTTTGCCGCCACCATCGGCAATATGCTCGAGTTCTACGATTTCATTACCTACAGCTTCTTCGCGATCGAAATCGGACGCACTTTCTTCCCCGCCCAGAGCGAATACGGTAGCCTGATGCTGTCGCTCGCGACCTTCGGCGCAGGCTTTATCACGCGGCCGATCGGCGGCATCGCGCTCGGGATCTATTCGGATCGTGTCGGCCGGCGGCCGGCGATGATGTTGAGTTTCGCGTTGATGGGAGGTGCGATCCTGGCCATCTCGCTCACCCCATCCTACAACGCGATCGGTCTGGCCGCGCCGCTCATCGTGATAGCGGCGCGCATGGCGCAGGGATTTGCGCTCGGCGGCGAGGTTGGGCCGACCACGGCCTACCTCCTGGAGATCGCCTCTCCGGAGCGGCGGGCGCTCGTGGTGTCGTGGCAGCCGGCGAGCCAACAGATCGCCGCAACGGCCGGCGCACTGGTCGGCGTCATCCTGAGCGAGACGATGGCTCCCGAGGCGCTCGAAGCCTACGGCTGGCGCGTCGCATTTCTCATCGGAGCGGTCTGTCTGCCATTCGGCCTGTGGATGCGCCGGACCATGCCGGAGACGATCCCCCAAGGTGAACGCCACGCCGGTAGCGTCGAAAGCTCGAGCCATCTCGCGGCGGCGCGCCGGCACATCCGTGTGATCGTACTGGCCTTGATGATCTTGGCGAGCGGCACGATTGCAACCTACGTGACGCAATACATGACGACCTACGCAAAGAACACGCTCCATGTGGCGCCGTCCCTCGCGTTTGCCGTGACGCTGGTGAGCAATGGTCTTGGGATTGCAGGCGCACTGCTGGGAGGCTGGCTCGCCGACCTCCTGGGCCGCAAGCCGGTCATGATCTGGCCGCAACTGATTGCGCTCCTGCTGACCTATCCGACCTTCCTCTGGATCGTCCACGCGCCCGGCGTGCTGTCGCTGCTGTTCGGCTTCGGCATGCTGTCGCTGATCGGATCACTGCCGTTCACCGCCTTCTATGCGACTTTCACTGAGGCGCTGCCGCAAAACATTCGCGGCGGCGTGTTCGCCGTCATCTACGCGGTCGCGATCGCAAGCTTTGGCGGCACCGCGCAACTCGTGGTGACCTGGCTGCTCCACGTTTCAGGAGATCCGCTGGCGGCGTCCTGGTACCTTTTACTTGCGGCCGTCGTCGGTCTCATCGCGATGAGTCTGATGCCCGAGACCGCGCCGGTGAAGGTCGGTCGGACCTGAGTTCGTTCGAGCCGCCGGACTTTCGACGCCCGGAGCCGGGTTTGCCTTCGCGCTCAATGGCCGGCGGGGGCGGGACCGCCAAGCTTGACCTTGCGCAGCGTCAGCGCGAGCGGCACGGCCAGGAGCGAGATCAGCATCAGCACCCAGAATGCATCCATGTAGGCAAGGAATGACGCCTGGGTCTGCACCTGCGATCCGATCCACTGGATGGCCTGATCATGCGCCTGCGCCAGCGAACTGCCCTGGGCGGTGAAGAAGTGCGTGATCTGCTGCAACGTATCCTGATATGTCGTGCTCGACGGGATGACCTGCTCGACCAGCCGGTTCTGGTGGAACTGCTCGCGATGCGTCAACACGTTGGAGACGAGTGAGACGCCGATCGAGCCGCCGGTGTTGCGCGCTGCGTTGATCAGCGCGGAAGCTTGGTCGGTCTTGGACGGTGGAATGCCGTCGTAGGACGCGGCCATGATCGGCACGAAGATCAGCGGCAGGCCGACGCCGAGCAGCATGCGCGTGCGTGCCATGAACCAGAAGCCGAGATCCGCGTAGACATTGGTCATCCTGTACATCGAGAGCGCGATGATCAGGGCGCCGGCGATGATCAGATATTTCGGCTGCACCTTGGCTGCGAGGCGCCCGACCACGAACATCATGGCCATGGTGACCACGCCGCCGGGCGAGAGGACAAGCCCGGCCCAGGTGGCGGTGTAGCCGAAATCCTCCTGCACCAGGGCCGGCAGGAACTGCGTGGTTGCCAGCAGGATGGCGCCGGTCGCCAGCATCACCAGGAAGCACGCGCCGAACTGGCGGGTCGCCACCATCCGCAAATCGATCATCGGATTGCGCCGGGTCATCTCCCACGGGATCATCAGCACGAAGGCGAGAGCCGAGATGACCGCGAACGTGATGATGAAGGGGGAGGAGAACCAATCGTCCTCCAGGCCGCGGTCGAGCACGATCTCGAGCGCGCCGAGGAACGTCGCAACGAGAATGAAGCCGATGAGGTCGAAGCCGCCTTGCTGCCGCGGGTCGTCCTTTGCGCGGGCGGCCGCGGGCTCGTGCAGAATCGCCGAGATCAGGGCGATCGCGGCCAGGCCGACCGGCCCGTTGATCAGAAAGCACCATTCCCAGGAGAGGTTGTCGGAGAGCCAGCCGCCGAGCGTCGGCCCGATCACCGGCGCAACCACCACGGCAACGCCGAACACGGCGAAGGCCTGGCCGCGTTTCGCCGGCGGGAACGCGTCGGCAAGAATCGATTGCGCGACCGGCACCATGCCGCCGCCGCCGAGGCCTTGCAGGATCCGGAACAGCAGAAGCGCGTTCAGGCTGGGGGCAAACCCGCACGCCACCGAGCTCAAGGTGAACAGCCCGAGACAGATCAGGAAGAAGGTTTTGCGGCCAAGCAACCGGGCGAGGAAGCTGGAGGCGGTCAGGATGATGGCGTTGGAAACCAGATAGGTGGTGACCACCCAGGATGCTTCGTCCGAACTGACGCCCATTCCGCCCGCAATGTAGGGCAGCGCCACGTTGGCGATGGTGGTGTCGAGCACCTCCATGAAGCTGGCGAGCGCGACCACAATCGCAATCAGCCAGGGGTTGGGGGCAGCGATCTTCGGAACGGCGAACTCGTTGCCTTCGATCGCCATAGCGCTCATAGGAACCTCTCCAGGCGCTCGAGCAGTGATGGCGAGGGATCGATCCGCACCGTCGGCACGACCGACATGCCCGGCCCGAGCGCGACGTCGGTCGGCGCATCGTCCATGACGATCTTGACCGGCACGCGCTGGACGATCTTGACGTAGTTGCCGGTGGCATTCTGCGCCGGCAGCAGCGAGAACGCGGTGCCGGATCCAGGCTGCACGCTGTCGATATGGCCGTGGAGGTCGCGTCCCGGATAGGCGTCGATCCTGAGCGACACCTTCTGGCCGGGGCGCATGCGATCCAGCTGGATCTCCTTGAAGTTCGCCGTGACCCAGATTTCGTCAGGCACGAACATGGTCAGATTGGTGCCCGGCTGTGCGAACTGGCCGACGGCGGCCGAGAGGTTGACGACACGCCCCGGCTGGGCGGCGGTGACCGTCGTATAGGAGAGATTGAGCTGCGCCTGGTCGCGCTTGGCCTTCGCCTCTGCAAGGCTCGCGACGGCGCTCTTGCGTTGTGCGTTCAGCGCGTCGACTTTTCGCTGCGCCAGATTCAGCGCTGCTTGCGCGCTCAGGAGCCCGGCCTGCTGCTGATGCAGTTGCGAGGTGTACTGCTCGGAGTTCTGGACCGTGCCGAAGCCGGTCTTCTCCAGGTGCTGGTAGCGATCCGCCTGCTGCTGGGCGAACACCAGCGCCGCCTGCGCCTGGTCCACTTGCGCCTGGTTGCCGGCGATCTGCGCCTGCTGCACGCCGAGCTGCGCGTCGATGTTCTCGATATTGGCCTGGGCGGCCGCGACCTGTGCCTCCGCCTGCGACAGCGCGACGCGATAGTCGCGGTCATCGAGGCGCGCGATCACCTGACCGGCGGCGACATGCTGGTTGTCGCTGACGGGGACCGCCGTGATGTTGCCCGATACCTTGGGGGCAATTGCTGACTGGCGCGCCGCGATGAAGGCGTCGTCGGTGGATTCGAAATGTCTTGCGTCGTCGACGTAGAGATACCCGCCGGTGAGCGTGAAGGCGAGCAGCACGGCGCCCATCGCGGAGATGATGGGGTGGCGGCGCAGGAAACCGGTCCGGCTCTCTTTGCCGGCGGCTTGCGGCTGAACTGCATCCGGCTGGACGCGTGGTGAGGCTTTGGCGGCGGGACCTTCGTGCGAGGAGGGGGCGCGTGCAGTGACGTCCTGCCTCTCGGATTCGATGCCGCGGCCCCGTGAGGCCGGGACAGATTGCGGGCTTTCGACGTCCTCGAGCGCCAGTCGGTCCCGCTCCAAGACATTGTCTTCGAACATGATTGCCGCTCCTGCTGTCAGCGAGGCCTGCGAGGCCATCGCGTCGAACGAAACTGTACCGTTTCGATAAGTAAAATAGTCGGCCCAAAGCGACCGTCAATAGGAACGAAACCGTTTCGTTCTGTTTACAAACAAATGTGATATGCCTAGATTGAGTTGTGTCGCCCGACCCCGTCGGGGCGGAACCCGGATCAATGACGATGAAAACCAACAGCCTGAAGAAAGCACCCGCTGCGAAGAGGAACCCGGCAAAGCCCGCCGCGGTGCGCTTCGGCCGCCCGCCCAAGGAATTGGCCGGGGAGGTCGATACGCGCATCCTCGATGCGGCCCGCAAGGTGTTCCTGGAGCGCGGGTTCGAAGGCGCGAGCATCGACGAGATCGCGGAAGTCGCGCGCTCGGGAAAGCCGACGATCTACGCCCGCTTCCGGGACAAGCGGGCGCTGTTCACGGCGGTAGTGACGCGGGACATCCTCTCACGCATCACGGAGTTCAAGGTAAACGGGCCGGCCGGCGCGCCCATCGAGGAGCGCCTCACCAGCGCCGCGAGTACCCTGCTGCACTGGGGCCTGGACAACGAACGGATCGCGCTGATGCGGCTGGCTGCGGCGGAAGCGCGCCGCTTTCCCGACCTGGCGAGCACGGTCAGCCGGGCGGCGCGAAATCTTTCCACTGAACTCGGGGTCCGGCTGCTCGGCCAATTGACGGAATCGGACGAACTTCGCTCGTTGCCGGCCTTCGCTCCGGAGCACCTGACCACCACGGCCCGGCTCTTCCTCGATCTCATTGCCGTGCCCATGCTGCTGCGGGCGC
The DNA here is from genome assembly GCA_964454955.1 of uncultured Bradyrhizobium sp. Classification (GTDB taxonomy): domain Bacteria; phylum Pseudomonadota; class Alphaproteobacteria; order Rhizobiales; family Xanthobacteraceae; genus Bradyrhizobium. Next base: position 6,199 of record CAYVVB010000381.1, read on the forward strand.
TGTTCGAAGTCGACCTCACGGTTCTGGCGGCGGAGATCGACGCGCACGTGTCGCATGGCGTTGCGTTCTTTCTGGCCGCGTGCCGGCACGGCGCGGCGGCGTAAGCCTCAGCCTTCGGTTGACCTCTCAAACCCTTGCGGCACGGGTCAGATCAGAGCGGTTGCCCCTGGTTGCGCCGGACAATCTTGTACACGAGCAGGCAGACTCCGCCGATCAAGGAGAGACAGCCGATCGCAATGACTGGTGACGATTCCTCGTGCAGACCGATCACGACCAACACGATGCCCAGAAGCAGAAGAAAAACGGCCGCGGATTTCTTGAGTAAGAGAGTTTCACTGACATCGCTAGCCATGTCGAATCCTCTCGTTTGAAGTCAAAACTCCGTTGAGCTCTTGCGAATTTTCTTCATCGGACGCTGGCTGCTTTAAGTTTGCGCTTTTCGATCACGGGCCCGGCTGCGCGGCGCCGGGACAAGCATTGTCGATCGCCGGGACCGACTTGAAGGTCGACCTGGAAATCGACTTGACGATTCTATGAAGCAGGGCCTGTGAAGGCAAGCGCACGGCGGCTTGCGCCGTTGCGCTGGAGGCTAAGCGCCCTCGGGTTCGGTCGCCGACGGAACCCGCTTTGCGAGGCCGTATTTGATCTCGCAGGCGATGCAAAACACGCCGAGAGCGAAGCCCGCGGCAGACACGCTGCCCTGACTGAAAAAGCCCAAAAAGATCCCGAACGGCAGCATGATCCTGCCGACGTCACGCAAAACGAACTGATTGGTCATGGCTCCTCCGCGGCGACGGCAGCGATAGTCCGGGGCGGATGAACGTATTCTGAACGGGTGAGGCGGGTCGCACATTGTCGCCTCCGCTTTTGCGCGCCAGGACGACCAACTGATTTGCCCGCCGGGTGACGTTGCGAGAATCCTGTCAAGCCCCGCTCGTGCAAATATTCTGCTTTTCAGAAATTCTGATTTTCCGTATAATGTTCGCCATCCCGCTTCGACACGAGGGGCGTATCGCGATCGTCACGACACGTGAGGCGGGGATGCGGTGGACGCGAGGATGCTGACTGACGAGCGGCATCAGCGCGGACGGCGAAGTCGTGTGGTCCTGGCACACCCATGCAGGTGCTAAGTTCTTGGCGAGGTGATGCTCGCGAAAACGACGGTGGCAAACGCTGGTTCACCGGGGAGAGCTCGAAGTAAGCCGTAAACCACTGCGCAGGGAGGGCCGGAGTGTATCCGCCTGTACCTGTGGTCAACGCGCGCTCGCGCAAATTCCTTTTGCGCGGGGGCCGTGGGTGCAGCGGGCACCCGGTCTTCCCTGCGCCCTCTGTAATCGAAGAGGGTGAAGTTGATGCAAAGCTCGGGTGCGATGCGCCGCGAGAACGCCAAGTTATGTATGTGACTCGTCATTGCAATCCAGGGTCGTTTGCGCGGCTCTCGATTGCTTCGGTTCGCTCGCGATGACAGTGCGGCGGCTGTTTGAAAGCGAATCTGGATGTGATTGGGCACAATGTGTCCGCGATGATCGCCTCGCCCCGCTTGCGGGGAGAGATGGGATTACCCCAGCCGCTGGTCCCGCGCGTCTTGCGTCGTCTCGCTCGGTGCGGACGTCGCAGCGCGTGCCGCACCCTTGCGGCTGGAGACGGCGATCGCCTTGCGGCCGGAGATTTCGTTGCCGGCATCGTCGGGCATCTGCCAGAAGAAATAGCACGAGACCGCCGAGAGGCAGGCGACCACCAGGAAGGCCGGCCCGAAGACGGTCGCATTGAGTTCGCCCACACCGCGCAACCACATCGTGGTTTCCACCGAGAAGGCGCCGACGGCAACGCCGGCCGAAACCGCGAGTTGCTGGTTGACGGAAACCAGCGTCGTTGCCCGGCTCATCTGTGCCGTCTCGACCTCGGCATAGGCGACCGTGTTGATCGCCGTGAATTCCAGCGATCGGAAGAAGCCGCCGACCAGGAGAACGAGCATGATCAGCAGAAGCGGTGTCGTCACCGTGAACAGCGCGCAGGCCGCCAGGAAGAACGAACTGACCACCGCATTGACGGTCATCAGATTGCGGAATCCGAAGGTGCGGATGAGCCGCGCCGCCAGCGTCTTCATGCCCATTGCACCGGCGGAGGAGACGAAAGTGACGAGGCCCGACTGAAACGGTGTCAGCCCGAATCCGACCTGCATCAACAACGGCAACAGAAACGGCAGGGCGCCGATTCCGAGCCGGAACATGAAACCGCCGATGATGCTGGCGCGCAGCGTCGAGAGCCGCAGCATGGAGAAATCGAGCACCGGCGATCCGGTCCGCCGCGCGTGCATGACGTAGAGCGTCATCGAGATCGAGCCGATCGCAATCAGCGCCACCACGACCTTCCAGGGCAGGAGGTTGAGGCCGGCAACCGAGAGGCCGAAGGCGATGCCGGCGAGCCCGATGCCCGCGAGCACCATCCCGTAGAGATCGAAGCGCTCAGGATCGTCGCTCTTGATCGGATCGATGTAGCGCAGCGCCATGAAGATGCCGAGCAGCCCGATCGGGATGTTGATCAGGAAGATCCAGTGCCAGGAGAAGTAGGTGGTGATGAAGCCGCCGAGCGGCGGCCCGATCACGGGTCCGATCAGCGCCGGCACGGTGACCCACGTCATCGCGTTGACCAATGCGCTCTTGTCGATCGAGCGCAGCAACACCAGCCGGCCGACCGGCGTCATCATCGCACCGCCCATGCCTTGCAGGATGCGTGCGAACACGAAATCGGTGATGTTGGAAGACAGCGCACAGCCGATCGATCCGAACATGAACACGGCGACCGCGAGCGCAAACACCATGCGCGCCCCGAACCGGTCCGCCGTCCAGCCGCTGGCCGGGATGAACACCGCGAGCGACAGCAGATAGGAGGTGATGGCGAGCTTCAGCGTCAGCGGGTTCGAGCCGATATCGACGGCGATCGCCGGCAGCGAGGTCGCAATGACCGTCGAGTCC
>CAYVVB010000382.1:0-17026 GCA_964454955.1 uncultured Bradyrhizobium sp.
CGCCTCCGGCAAGGCCCACGCCTCCGCCGCCGGCCGCTGCGCCGCCTTCAAGGCAACCACAGCCTCCGGCCGCTCCCCCACCGGTGCATCCCGCACCACCCACACCGCCCGCGGCGGCGCCCGCACCCGGCGCACCGAAACCGCCGGCGCCACCGAGCCCTCCGCCGGGTCCGCAGGGTCGGACACCACCTCCCCCGACAGCCGCGCCGCAGCAGCCTCCCTCTGCCGCTGCCCCATCGCGCATGCCACCACCGGCACCGGGCGCGGCTGCGCCCGGACGAGCGCCTGCCGGAACGGCTCCCGCAGTTCAACAGCCGCAACCGGGCGCGCCCGGCAACCAGAGCGCCGCACCAGCTGCCACGCCGCCGGCCGCTATGCGCCGACAGCCGCCACAGGTCAGCGCGCCGCTGCCGCCACCGCCGCAACCTACACAGAAGCTGACGCCACTCCCGGCGAATCCCGCCGCGGCGCAAGGTCCGCGCCGCCTCGACGACTTCCGCAACGAACGGCACGAGGTTCAGGAAGGCGGCCGCACCGTGATCTCCGAGCCCGGCCGCGTCATCGTGCGCGATCCGAGCGGCGAGGCTTTCGTCCGCCACGACGAGATGGAGCGCTTCCGTTACGGCGCGCGCAACATCGAGACGCAGCATGTGGGCGGGGAAAACCGCACCGTCGTGTTCCGCCCCGATGGCACGCAGATCATCAACGTGATCGGTTCGGACGGGGTGCTGCTGCGCCGGATCCGGCGTGACCCGCAGGGCCGCGAGATCGTCATCATCGACAACAGCTATCGCGATCCGCGCGCGGTCGGCGGCTTCTATGTCGACCTGCCGCCGCCGGTGGTCCGCATCCCGCACGACCATTACATCGTTGATGCCTCGGACGCGCCGCCGGAGCTGATCTACGACACCATGATGGCGCCGCCGGTCGACCGGATCGATCGGCGCTACTCCCTCGACGAAATCCGCTACAGCCCGAACCTGCGGATGCTGATGCCGAGCGTCGACCTCAACACCATCAACTTCGATCTCGGATCATGGGAGATCTCGCCGGACCAGGCGGATAAACTGCAGGTGATCGCGGACGGGCTCAACCGCGCGATCGCGCGCAACCCACGCGAGGTGTTCCTGATCGAAGGCCACACCGACGCGACCGGCAACGACGTCGACAACCTGTCGCTGTCGGACCGCCGCGCGGAGTCTGCCGCCGAGCTCCTGACCCAGCAATTCGCGGTGCCGGCGGAAAACCTGACCTCGCAAGGTTACGGCTCGCAATATCTGAAGGAGCAGACCACTGGACCGAGCCGGATCAACCGGCGTGTCACCATCCGCCGCATCACGCCGCTGCTCAACGGCGGCACGGCCTCGCTGCCGCCGCCCCCGCCCGGCACTGCGCCGCCGCGGTGAAGACGTCAGGGATGAAATGAAAATGGCCGGGAGCGATCCCGGCCATTTTGTCTTGTTGAGCTATCTCCGCGAAAGCGAGGCCCCACAACCACAGATGGATGTGAGGCCGGCGGTTGCCAACCCCACGCGTCGTGGCCGGGCTTGTCCCGGCCATCCACGTCTTTGCAGCCGAGTGCGCGGCGGCGCGTGGATGCCCGGGGCAAGCCCGGGCCGGACGGAGGAGAATGATGCGTATCAATCCTTGTCGCTATCGAGTCTGAGGATTTGGGATCCCTCGCCGATCGATAGCAGCCCGGTTTTTGCGTAGATATCCAGCTTGGCGCGCGTATCGGTGATGTCGAGATTGCGCATGGTGAGCTGGCCGATCCTGTCCGCCGGCGTGAACGCTGCGTCGTCGACCTTCTCCATGCTCAGCCGCTCCGGCTGATAGGTCAGGTTGGGGCTCTCGGTGTTCAGGATCGAGTAGTCGTTGCCGCGGCGCAATTCGAGCGTCACCTCGCCGGTGATGGCGCGGGCCACCCAGCGCTGGGCGGTTTCGCGCAGCATGAGAGCCTGCGAATCGAACCATCGCCCCTGGTAGAGTAGCCGGCCAAGGCGCAGGCCGCCGATCCGGTATTGCTCGATCGTGTCCTGGTTGTGGATGCCGGTGATCAGGCGTTCGTAGGTGATGTGCAGCAGCGCCATACCGGGAGCTTCGTAAATGCCGCGGCTCTTGGCCTCGATGATCCGGTTCTCGATCTGGTCGCTCATGCCAAGGCCATGCCGGCCGCCGATGGTGTTGGCCTCAAGGAACAGCGCGACCGGATCGGCGAACGTCCTGCCGTTCAACGCGACCGGCTGGCCCTCCTCGAAACGCACGGCGACCTTCTCCGCCTTGACGGCACAGTCGTCGCGCCAGAACGGCACGCCCATGATCGGACTGACGATGTTGATGCCGGTGTCGAGGCTCTCGAGATCCTTGGCCTCGTGGGTGGCGCCGAGGATGTTGCTGTCGGTCGAATACGCCTTCTCGGCGCTCATCTTGTAGCGGAAGCCATGGGCGGTCAGGAACGCCGACATTTCGGCGCGGCCGCCCAATTCGTCGATGAACTGCTGATCGAGCCAGGGCTTGTAGATCCGCAAATCTGGATTGGTCAGCAGGCCGTAGCGATAGAACCGCTCGATATCGTTGCCTTTGAAGGTCGAGCCATCACCCCAGATGTTGACGCCGTCCTCCTTCATTGCGGCGACCAGCATCGTGCCCGTAACGGCGCGACCAAGCGGTGTCGTATTGAAGTAGGTGGCGCCGCCAGTCGAGATGTGGAAGGCACCGGATTGGATGGCGGCGATACCTTCGTGCACCAATTGCGTGCGGCAATCCACCAGACGGGCTCTTTCGGCGCCGAACTCCGTCGCCTTGCGCGGAATCTCGTCGTAGTCGGCCTCGTCGGGCTGGCCGAGATTTGCGGTATAGGCAAAGACGCGGGCGCCCTTTTGCTTCATCCATAGAAGTGCGGCGCTGGTGTCGAGACCGCCCGAGAAAGCGATGCCGACTTTTTCGCCCTTGGGCAGGCCTTTCAAGATCGTACTCATGGAGCGTCCAATCGGTCGAGATAGCTGATGTCGTTTGCGACTTGAGGGCGCGAATATCAAATTTCGCGGCCTTGGGCACGCGATTAATGGCGCTCGGTCACGCCGACGGCGCGGGACCCGTCTCGCGGCCGAACAGGCGCCGGCGAAGCCGGTAGCCGGGCCAGGCGAAGCGCGTGAGCGCGGCGTCGATGCCTGCGTCGGACAGTCTCGTCCGCGGCCAGCGGTAAATGTAGCCGTGGGTAAGCCAGATCACCACAAAGGCCACGAAGCCGGCAGCCGCGACGTCGGTGAAGAAGTGCCCACCGAAGGCCATGCGCAGCACGCTCGTGGTGAGCCCAAACAGCGCCGCGGCCGCATAGGCCAGCGGCCTGAATGCCGGCGGCGTCAGCGCGGCCGGCGCGAAGGTCCAGAACGCCGTCGCGCCTTCGCCGGAGAAGAAGGAGCAGTTGCGCCCGCAGCGGCCGCGCGGATCCCACCAGGCCACAAACGGCAAGTCGCCGCCAAATTCCGTCACCACCACCGGGCGCGGCCGTCCCCAATAGGACTTGAAGGTGAAGTTGGTGAGCACGCCCGCCGACAGGGTGAGCGTGATCAGGAGGAACGCGACCGCGCGGCCCGATATCAGAAGCGGCCGATCCGGCCGCACCAGCTTGACGATCAGCGCGATGATCGCGGGCGCGGCAAGCGCCCAGGCAATCCACATCGCGGCGTCGCGGGCGACCGCGGCGAGCCAATTGGCCTTCAGCGGAAACGATCGCGCCCCTGGATCATAGAACAGCGCCGCCAGCTTGAGGTCGAGTTCGGGATAGACACCAAACAAGAGGCCAGTGACGAACGCCAGCGACAACGCGATGAAAAGTGCGGTCCGGTTCATGGCGCGCGGTTTAGCGGAGGCGATTGGCCGTGAAAACCCCTGCGGTCATTCCGGGTTCGCTCGATGTTGCGAGCGCCCCGGAATGACCGCCTGCCTCACGGCGCTTGCGGAGGCGTCGAAGGGGGCGGCGGGCGCGAGGCCGAGGGCAGCGGCGGCAGGAAATCAGGCTTCGGCGGCTTGCGCCAGGCGCCGGCATTGCGGCCCGCGATCATCCAATAGACGAGGCCGGCGACAATGCCCGCCCCGGTCAGGATTTCCAGATGGCGGCGCACGATGCCTTCGAACTGCAGCGTCTCGGGATCGAAGGGGACGAGACCGAGATAACAGGCAAGCCCCACCAGTCCGCCTCCGACCGCATAGGTCAAGAGGCCGCGGATGTAAAAGGCTTCGGTGATCGCCACCACGATCATCGCCGGCAACAGCGCAAAACCCGAAAGGACAATGAAGCCGAAGCCGAGCAGGAGGTTCAGCGCGCCCTCGTCGACGGGCCCGGCGCCGAGTTCGCTCAAATCCGGAAACAGCAACGCGCCCATGACAATGATCGCCGCCGCCAGGCAGGCGGCGAGGAACGCGAAGAGGACGACGAACAGGCGACCAATCAATGCCATCGACGGCCCTCACTACGCCCGTCATTGCGGGCGACAATGCGACGAAGCAATGACGAAATGAAAGGCACCCGGAGTCCTAATCCGTCATCGCCATGGCGCGCAGGGCCTGGCGCTCGCGCGCCGAGAGCTTTTCGGTTTCGGATTTCAACTGGCCGCAGGCCGCGAGAATGTCGCGGCCGCGCGGCGTGCGCACCGGCGAGGAATAGCCGGCATTGAAGATATATTCGGAGAATTTTTCGATCTGGTCCCAGTCCGAACACTCGTAACGCGTGCCCGGCCAGGGATTGAACGGGATGAGATTGATCTTGGCGGGAATGCCCTTCAGCAGCTTCACCAGCAGCTTCGCGTCCTCGAGCGAATCGTTGACGCCCTTGAGCATGACGTATTCGAAGGTGATGCGCCGGGCATTCGATGCGCCCGGATAGTCGCGGCAGGCCTGCAGCAATTCTTGGATCGGGTATTTGCGGTTGAGCGGCACGAGTTCGTCACGCAACTCGTCGCGCACCGCATGCAGCGAGATCGCGAGCATCACGCCGATCTCCTCGCCGGCGCGAACGATGTTCGGCACCACGCCCGAGGTCGACAGCGTGATGCGGCGGCGCGAGATGCCGATGCCCTCATTGTCGGCGACGATCAGAAGCGCATCGCGCACCGCCTCGAAATTGTAGAGCGGCTCGCCCATGCCCATCATAACCACATTGGTGACCAGCCGGCCGCCGCTCTCCCGGTCGGCCCAGTCGTTGAGACGGTCCCGCGCGACCATCACCTGGCCGACGATCTCGCCGGCGGTCAGGTTGCGCACCAGGCGCTGGGTGCCGGTGTGGCAGAACGCGCAGTTGAGCGTGCAGCCGACCTGCGAGGAAACGCACAGCGTGCCGCGGTCGGTCTCGGGGATATAGACGCACTCGACTTCATGCGGCTTCTCGTCCGCGTTGCCGCTCGGCAGCCGCAATAGCCATTTGCGGGTGCCGTCGTTGGATATCTGTTCGGCAACCACCTCCGGCCGGCCGACGGTGAAATGCTTCGCCAACTCGGCGCGCGTGTCCTTGGAGATGGAGGTCATCTCCTCGAAACTCCCGGCGCCCCGGAAATACATCCAGTGCCAGAGCTGCTGCACGCGCATCTTGCGCTGAGCCGGCGTGATGCCGATCTCGGCGAGCCGCTCGGCAAGCTCGGCGCGCGACAAGCCGATCAGCGACGGCCTGGCTGGCGGCACGTAGGTCTCGAGCGGCGTTTTTTCGAGCGGCGTGGCGACCCCCGGGGTGGCCGCGGTCGCGGTCGTGGCAATGTCGGTCATGGCCCATCACATAAGGCTTCCAGAGCCTGCTGGAAAGGAGCCAATGAGCCGGTTTACGCGACGAAAGCGGCTACCGGCGGCAATCCTGTGCGATTCTGTCGAGCGCCTGCGAGAGGCCCTTCAGCGAGAAGGTGTCGACGGTCTCCGTTCCCTTGGCGGACACGCCCTTGACCACGACATCGGCCGAGCGGCGCATGGCCTCGACCATCCGCTCTTCCTCGGCGGCGTTCTTGATCCAGAGCCCGTCGCCCTGGGTGTACATTGCGTAAGACGCACCGCCGACTTCCAGCGTCGATTCGGAACCCGGCTTTAACGTGTAGCCGATCATGATCGAGACTTCGTTGAAGACCTTTTCCGACGGACGCGTGGACACGAAGGCGTAGGCCGGATCGCGCGGCCGATTCGGTGGAACGGTCTTTGACGTGGTCGGCTTGGCCAGCGCGAAGCACACCTTCTTGCCGTTGGGCGTTGCCGTATAGGCGCCCCAGGTGCCGAACTGGCCGAGCAGGGCCGGCTCGGCGCCGCCAGCCCCGGCCGGCGGCTTGGGAGCTGCAGCGGCCTGCTTGGCGGCCGGCTTTGCCGGCTTGGGCGACGGCGGCGTGGCTTGCGCCTGCGCGAAATGAACGCCGCCGCATGCCAGCCCATTGACGATCAGGATTGTAAGCGCCCGCCGAAACATGATGCGGTGGTTCTCCCAATATTGTGACTGGAAGATGGCCCGGAATCGAAGAGCACGCTCTTCGGCCTGACCTGGGGATCACGCCAAAACCATGAGCTCAAGCGCGATGGCGAATCGATGTGAACCGCCTTGCGTTGCCGGCGAGCCATAGCCGGAATTCCGATTCTTGGGAAGGCAGCCGCAGCTTGCCGAAAATCAGGCCTTGCCTCGCGACGCGCGAAAGTGCTCCCATTGCGACTCGCTCCATTGCAAGAGATCCTCTGCGCCGGACGAGCGCAAATGCGCTCCGCCGTCCTGCACGACCATCTCGCCGTTGATGTAGGAAGCCGCATCCGAAATCAGGAAGCTCGCGAGATCAGCGAGTTCGCGATGCTCGCCAACGCGTCCAAGCGGATTGCGCGCGGCCCAGCCCTGGTCGCGGCCCTCAGGGCGAAGCTGCCCGGTGGCACCCGGCGTCGGAAAGCTGCCAGGTGCGATCGCAACGGTGCGGATACCCTTCGGTCCCCACTCCACTGCGAGGCTGCGAGTCATCGCCACCACCGCGGATTTCGCCATCGCCGACGGCACGGTGAAGGCTCGGCCAGTGACGGTGGAGGTGGAGAGGATCGACAGCACGACGCCGCGGTGGCCACCCTCGATCCAGCGCCGGCCCGCGGCGATGGTGCAATAGAGCGCGCCGTGCAGTGTCGGTGCGAGGATCGCGTCCGCGGCGCGAAAGGACAGATGCTCGGTCTGCGCGATGAAGGTCGCCGCCGCGTTGTTGACGAGCACGTCGAGCGGCGCCCCGCGCCAGATCTGGTCCATCATGGAATCGGCCGCAGCGCCGTCGCGAATATCGCAGGCGAGCGGTGACCTTGCCGCCGGACAAGGCGCGCATCTCCGCCGCCGTTGCCTCGAGCACGTCAGGCCTGCGACCGCAGATGATGAGCTCCGCGCCAAGTTCCAGGAAGCGCCGTCCCATTGCGGCGCCGAGTCCGCTCCCACCACCGGTGACGAGGATACGTTTTCCTCGAAGCAGGCCTTTTTCAAACATTGTTCGATCCCTCCTTTGATATCGGCACGGCGAGGAGCACGAACGACGCAATGCCAATGTCCACCGAGGCATTGATCGCGCCGCGGCCATCCGGAATCTTTGCGGCCGACCCGGATTGCTTCGCTTCGTCCGCAATGACAAGGTGACGCTCTCAACGTTATCTCTGTCTCGGGTGTGTCCATGAAAGCCATTCTCTGCTCGCAATTTTGCCAACCTGACGATCTCGTGCTGGCGGACGTGCCCGATCCGGTGGCCGAGCCGGGGCAGGCCGTGATTGCCATCAAGGCCGCGGCGCTGAATTTCTTCGACATCCTGATGATCCAGGGCAAATACCAGATCAAGCCGCCGTTTCCCTTTTCGCCGGCGGCGGAGGTTGCGGGCGTGATCGAGAGTGTCGGGCAAGGCGTGACCGACCTGAAGGTCGGCGACCGCGTCGTGGCCTCCTGCGGCCACAATGGCGCGCGCGAGAAGATTGCGCTGCCCGCCGCCTCGATCGTGAAGATTCCCGACAATCTGGATTTCGATCGCGCGGCCGGCATCATCATCACCTACGGCACCGCGCTGCATGCGCTGGAAGACCGCGCGAGCCCGAAGCCGGGCGAGACACTCGCGGTTCTGGGCGCGGCCGGCGGCACCGGACTCGCGGCGTGCGAACTTGGCAAGCTGATGGGACTGAAGGTGATCGCCTGCGCTTCTTCGGAGGAAAAACTCGAATTCGCCAAGGCCCATGGCGCCGAGCTGACGCTCAACTACGCCAAGGAAGATCTCAAGGAAGGCCTGCGCCGTCTCACCGGCGGCAGGGGCGTCGATATCATATTCGACCCGGTCGGCGGCAACTACGCGGAAGCGGCGCTGCGCTCGACCGCCTGGGAAGGCCGCTTTCTGGTGATCGGTTTTGCTGCGGGCGATATTCCGAAAATGCCGCTAAACCTCGCGCTGTTGAAGGGCTGCGACATCCGCGGCGTGTTCTGGGGCAATTGGGCACGGCTGAACCCCGCGAAGAACCGCGCCAACCTCGAGAAGCTCGTGCAGTGGACGGCAGAGGGCAAGATCTCCTCGCATGTCGACCGCACGTTCCCGCTCTCGCAAACCGCCGAGGCGTTGAAGGTGCTGGCGGGCCGCAAGGCGATGGGCAAGGTGATCCTCCATCCGTGAAGGGCGCGGAGCCGCCGCCGCGCGCGACCTCGTGCCGGCGGCGGTTGCATGAAACGCCGATCGCGTACAGGACGCTCGGCGATCAGGCAGGCAGCCGCCATCCTTCATTGGATTGTCACGCATCGCTGGCCGCCACAAATTGGCCATGAGTTGTGGCGGCTTCGCGCCACACCTTGCTCCATCGATTGCCATCTTGTCGGACGCCGCCGTATCGAGGAAACAGACGCGAAGACCGACGATGCAAGTTGCAAGTTACCGCGATGTCATGCGGCTTTTAGCGCACGTGCCTTGCACCTCACATGCACTTCACGCAGCGCCCGCCAGTGGCATCGTGCGATCCGCAGTGAGTCGATTTTGAACAAAATAATTGATCGAACCTCACCGTGAATTGCTTGCATCCGCCTCAATGAATCCAAAATATCTCCCAATTCGCGCCGCGTAGGGCCGTGTTTTAGGCTGATTCAAACGGCGGATTATGGGTTCCAGTAGCGGGGCGCATCTGGGCAGCTGAGGATGAGCAGTAACCGTCGGTCTACGGTGCCCCCGATTGTTGCGTCGCAGTATGGGGAGCACCACGGTGGAACAAAAGAAACGGTTTCGTTCATACGATCCTGATGTCGACGGCTTTAACGAAGACTTAAGTGATTCTCGCCCGGCATCCTACAAATTCGGACGATCCGCGCGGAACGATTACGGCCTGGATCAATCGGTCCCGCTGTTTCTCTCTGATCCCGATGGAGAACCGGATCCGCGGGAATTCATCGCGCCTCTGCGAAGGGGCCGGATGGCGTCCGTCACATCGAAAATCCTGATGGCGGTTGTGGCAGCCTCAGGCGTCGCCATGGCGTTCGCATGGTTTTCCTCGGATTCCACCCGCGACATCATCGTCAACGCCAAGGCCTCGATCGCTGCCGCTGCGTCGCCGCCGTCTGCCGTCGCGCAAGCGGATGCCTCGCAGCTCACCGCGAGCGACATCCAGCTGAAGGGCGGCGCCGGCGCGCCCGCCGCCGCTGCCGCTCCCGCGCCGGCACCCAGCCCCATCATGGTCGCGAACGCCGCGCCGTCGCGCGAGGAAATCTCCAGCGCCTATCAGAGCGCCCTGCGCAGCGCTGTCCCGGCTGCCGTCGCGCCGCCGGCCACCGCGCCCGTCACGCCATCGGTCACTCCGCCGATCCTGGCCGCCCCGCAACCCTCACCGTCGCCCTCGCCGACAAGGCAAATGGACAGTCAGGAACTCGCCACGCTGATGAAGCGCGCCAAGGATATGCTTGCGGCCGGCGACATCCCCTCCGCGCGTCTGTTCCTGGAAAGGGCGGCCGAGGCACAGGATGCCAACGCCGCGCTGATGCTGGCCCGGACGTACGATCCCGACGTGCTCGGCACCTCTGACGTGCGCAACATCACCCCGGAGCCCGCGAAAGCGCGTGCCTGGTACGAGAAAGCCGCCCAATTCGGCTCCTCCGAGGCGCAGCGACGCCTTGCCCAACTGCCCAACTAGTAGCTTTCACACCGTAGGTGACATATGCGACGTATTCTTGGACTGGCACTCGTTGCCGTGACGATGATCGCGTGCGGCTTCGCAGCCCGCGCCGAAGAAACCGAGTATGATCCGGCAAAGGTCAGCGACAGTCTCAGGGCGATCTTTCAATTCGGCTCCGCGCAGACCAAGCAAGCGCTCAACGCCAACACCGTAACGCTGATCACCGGCACGATCGGCGGCACCTATGTTCAGTTCGGCGCCGACCTCGCCTCCGTGCTGGACGACGGCAACAAGCTGCGCGTTCTTCCCATCGTCGGACGCGGCTCGGTGCAGAGCGTCGCCGACATCCTGTTCCTGCAAGGCGTCGATCTCGGCATCGTGCGCTCCGACACGCTCGACTATCTTGAGCGGAAGGGCTTTGCGAAGGACATCAAGAAGCAATTCACCTATGTGACCAAGCTCTACAACGAAGAGATGCAGGTCATCGCGCCGAAGTCGATCCACAATTTGAGGGATCTCGATGGCAAGAGGGTCAGCGTCGATCTGCCCAATGGGGGCACATTCGTGACCGCACTGACCGTGTTCGAGCGGCTCGGGCTCAAGGCGAACTTCGCCTATATCGAGCAACGCATCGCGATGGAGAAATTGAAGAAGGGCGAGCTTGACGCCGTGATCGTCGTCGGCGGCAAGCCCTACAAGTCCGTCAGCACGTTCAACAATGACGGCCGCTTCCACTTGGTCACGGTCGATTACGACAAGCCGCTGCAGAGCGACTATATGCCGGCGCGCCTGACGTCGGCGGATTATCCCAACCTGATCTCGAAGGACGAAGGCCAGGTGGATACGATCGCCGTGCCGGCGGTGCTTGCCGCTTACAATTGGCCGACCAACACCGACCGCTACCGTAAGCTCGCGCTGTTCGTGGACGCCTTCTTCGCCAAGTTCCCGACCTTCCAGAACCCGCCCTTCCACCCGAAATGGAAGGAAACATCGCTGTCGGCGCCGCTGCCTGGTTGGCAACGCCTGCCGGCCGCGCAGCAATGGCTCGACTCCCATGGCATCGAGCAGGGCATGCGCAGCCGCTTCGAGAGCTTCCTGCAGCAGAATCCGGCGGCCGCCAGGAGCGCCCAGTCGGAGGCTGACAAGGAAGCGTTGTTCAGGCAATTCCAGGCTTGGCAGGCCGATCAGGCCTCCAAGGACGCGCAAGCCCAGGCGCAAGCCACCGACAGGCCCGCGCGGCGGCCGCGAAACCAACAATAGCCTGCCTCTGTTCCGGGTAGCAGGCGAAAGGAAAGGGCCGGACGGCAACCCGCCGTCCGGCTCTTTCAATTCTGCGCACCAACTCCGCGCTTCAACGCAGCGCGGGCGGCCTCGCGATGTTCGGGCCTGATGTGGGTGGCAACCATCCGAATGGCGGTGGCGAGAATCGCGGCGTCATCGGTGAAGCCGAGCACCGGCATCATGTCCGGAATGAAATCGAACGGCAGGATGAAGTAGGCGAGCGCGCCCAACAGCGCGACCTGGACATGGCGCGGCGTCTGCCTGTCGAAGGCGCAGTAATACGCAGCAAGCAGGTCTTCGGCGAAAGGAAGCCTTGCCGCCACTCGCTTGAGCTTGCTCCAGAACCGACGGCGCACGCTGTCGCGGTCTTGAGCCAGCCGATCGGCCGGCTCAAAGCCCACTGAATATTCCGATGCCATCGCAAAACTCCCTCCGGCGCGATCGCGCTCGCGCGCCCTGTCTACCAGTTGGGCATCGGCGCTCGTCGCCGCAAGTCTTGAGCACTCAAACGCCTTGAGAGCTAAGACATCTTGGGAGCTCAAACGCCCAGGTGGCTTGCGAAGGCATTCATCGCCTTTGCAAGCCTGATGTCGCGCTCGGTGACTCCGCCGACGTCATGAGTGGCCAACACGACCTCCACCGTCTTGTAGACGTTGCGCCACTCGGGGTGATGGTCGTGCTTCTCGGCAACCAGCGCCGCACGCGCCATGAAACCGAAGGCCTCGTTGAAATCCTTGAAAACGAAAGTCCGCTCAATCGCCTCCCGGCCCTGCACCTCCGCCCACCCCTGCAGGCCTTTGAGCGCCGCTTTACGCGCCTCTGCCGACAGTCGCTCCGCCATGATCTTCTCCCATAATTGCCGGAGCCCCACCAATAACACCGACGGCCGCCCTCCTGATCCGGTAACCATGACGGAGTTGTAACCCCCTGGCCGCCGGCAATTTGCTACAATCTTAGGGAACCATGTGGGCAATGCGGGCGACATGAAACGGAGCCTCAAACGCTTGTTCGCAAGAACCAAGACCGGAGGTCTCGATTTGGCCACACCTGCGGCTCCGTCGTCGCGGCCCTCGCCGGATGGGCAGACCCTTCTGGTCGCGCTCGCTCTCGTTCTGGCGCTGATCGGCGCGGTAGCCGCTGGCTATTATTTCGCGATGCGGCCGGTCACCCTGAGGATCGCCGTCGGTCCGACCAACAGCGATGACCTCAAGGTGGTGCAGCGGCTGACGCAGGCCTTTGCGCAGACGCACAGCTATGTCCGGCTGAAACCGGTGCCGACCGACGGCACCGTGGCAAGCGCGGACGCGCTCGCGCAAGGCAATGTTGATCTCGCCATCGTCCGCGGCGATCTGGATATCCCCAAGAACGCGCAGGCGGTCGCCACACTGCGCAAGAATGTCGTGGTGATGTGGGTGCCGGCCAGGGCCAAGGGCAAGAAATCGGGAGCGAAGATCACCAAGATCGCCCAGCTTGCCGGCCGCCGCATCGGCGTAGTCGGCCGAACCGACGCCAATGTGAATCTGCTCAAGGTGGTCCTGCACCAATACGGCGTCGATCCCGCCAAGGTGGAGATCGTGCACTTCCCGGCCACCGAGGTCGCAGAAGCGATCCGCAGCCAGAAGGCGGATGCCTATCTCGCCGTCGGCCCCGTCAACAGCAAGATCACCTCGGACGCCATCGCCGCATCGACCAGGGACGGCGGCAATCCGACGTTCCTTGCCATCGATTCGGCGGAAGCGATCGCGCAGAATCATCCCGTCTACGAGTCGGCGGAAATTCCCGCCGGCGCCTTCGGCGGCGCGCCCGACCGGCCCGAAGACGATGTGAAGACGATCAGCTTCTCTCATCACATCGTCGCCCGCAAAGGCCTCTCCGAAACCACGGTGGCGGCGTTCACCCGGCAATTATTCGCGACGCGCCAGCAATTGATGGCGGAATTTCCGCTGGCCGCCAAGATCGAGACGCCAGATACCGACAAGGACGCGGTCATTCCGGCGCATCCGGGGGCAGCCGCCTTCGTCGATGGCGAAGAAAAGACCTTCCTCGACAAGTACAGCGATTACATCTGGTGGGGTCTGATGGCGCTGTCGGCCACAGGCTCGCTGGGCGCGTGGTTCGCGGGCTATTTGAAGCGGAACGAGCGCAGCAACAACAGCAATTTGCGTGAGCGCCTGCTCGAAATGATTGCGCAGGCCAGGCGAACGGATTCGATCGAGGAACTCGATCAGATGCAGCACGAAGCGGACTCGATCCTGCGCGATACGCTGCGCTGCTTCGAGGACGGCGCGATCCAGGAAGGTGCACTGACCGCTTTCAACATCGCGCTCGATCAATTTCACCGCGCAATCGCCGACCGCAAGCTGTTGCTCATGAGCCTGCCGCAGAGCCTGCAACGCGCCGGCGCCCAGTTTCGCGCCACCGGAACGCTGTAAAGGCGGCGCCCCTGTAATTGGGTCGTCACAGAACCTGACTACGTCTATCCGCGCTTCTGGCGGACCCAGGGAGGCGCGCATGACCATCAAATTTCCCCGCAGCAACTTCCGCAGCATTTCGCGCCGGCGTTTCCTTGCCACCGCGACCGGCGCCGGCATCGGCGCGATCGCGATGCCCTATCTCAGCCGCGCCGCCGATCGGCCGGTGATCACCCACGGCGTGCAGTCGGGCGACGTATCCTCCGACGGCGGCGTGGTGTGGGCGCGCGCCGACCGTCCCTCGCAAATGCTGGTCGAGGTCTCGACCACCGAGTCGTTTGCCAATACGCGCGCCTTGCCGCCGATCGCGGCGCTGCCGGAGAGCGACTTCACCGCAAAGATGCTGCTCGAAAATCTGCCGGGTGGGCAGGACATCTTCTACCGGATCAAATTCCGCGATCTCTCCCACAGCAGCATCGAGAGCGATGCGGCGGTCGGCCGTTTCCGTACCGCGCCTTCGGACAGGCGCGACGTCAGCTTTGTCTGGAGCGGCGACGTGGCAGGCCAGGGCTGGGGCATCAACCCCGATGACGGCGGCATGGTCAGCTTCGCGACCATGCGCAAGCACAAGCCGGATTTCTTCATCCATTCGGGCGACACCATCTATGCCGACGGCCTGATCGCTCCCGAGATCAAGCTCGCCGACGGCAAGATCTGGAAGAACGTGACCATTCCGGAGAAGGCCAAGGTCGCCGAGACGCTCGACGAGTACCGCGCCGCGCACAAATACAATTTCCTCGACGAGAATGTCCGCGCCTTCAATGCCGAAGTGCCGATCTTCGTCCAGTGGGACGACCATGAGGTGACCAACAACTGGTCGGCCTCGAAGGACCTTCCCGCCGCCTACAAGGAGCGCAACATCGCTCTGCTCGCCGCGCGCGCATCGCAGGCTTTCCACGAGATGTATCCGATGCGCGAAAGCATCGTGGAGCCAGGCCGGGTGTATCGGACGATCAGCTACGGCCCGCTGCTCGACGTCTTCATGCTGGACGAGCGCAGCTATCGCGGACCGAACGGGCCGAATCTGCAGGAGGCCTACGGTCCCGACGCCTATTTCATCGGCCCCGACCAGATGGCATGGCTGAAGCGCTCGCTTCTGAACTCGCGCGCGACCTGGAAGGTGATCGCTTCCGACATGCCGCTCAGCCTGATCGTCTATGACGACGCGACCAACAGGAAGGGTTCGGAAGCTTTCGCGCAGGCCGACGGGCCGCCCCGCGGCCGCGAGCTCGAAATCGCCGACATCCTGCGCTTCATCAAGACCGCGCCGATCCACAACACGGTGTGGTTGACCGCGGACGTGCATTACACGGCCGCGCATTACTACAACCCGGACAAGGCGCAGTTCCAGGATTTCGACCCGTTCTGGGAGTTCGTCTCGGGTCCCCTGCATGCCGGCACCTTCGGCCCCAACGAGCTCGACAACACCTTTGGTCCCGAGGTGCGCTTCATCAAGGCGCCGGGCGCAGGCAAGCAGAACCTGCCGCCGTCCGCCGGCATGCAGTTCTTCGGTCACGTCAAGATCGATGGCGCGAGCGGCCAGATGACGGTGACGCTGCGCGACCGCGCAGACGCCGCGCTGTGGTCCACCACGCTCGACCCGAAGCTCACCTGACCCGGCACAACATGGCCCGGCGGGGCCGTGCGGGGGCCTCCTGGGCGTTTCGCCGCCAAAAATCGGCCGATCAATCGCCTAAGGAGCCATTGTTTTTTGGCGTTTTCTGAATATATTGCGCCGCAAACGCATAGAGGCGCCCGGTCCTTTTGGCCGGGCTTCCTTTTTGGGGCAGGCCGCCCCTTTTACGAATTCCAGGTTTCGAGCGTTAACCGAAAACAGGTCCCGTTGTCCGGCGAGATCGCTTGACGTCATTGCCTGACCCGAAAAGAAGCAGTCCATGAACCTCCGCAACGTCGCCATCATCGCCCACGTCGACCACGGCAAGACCACCCTGGTCGACCGCCTGCTGCAGCAATCCGGCACTTTTCGCGAGAACCAGAAAGTCGCCGAGCGCGCCATGGATTCCAATGATCTGGAGCGTGAGCGCG
The DNA here is from genome assembly GCA_964454955.1 of uncultured Bradyrhizobium sp. Lineage (GTDB taxonomy): Bacteria > Pseudomonadota > Alphaproteobacteria > Rhizobiales > Xanthobacteraceae > Bradyrhizobium. The sequence continues at coordinate 15,903 of CAYVVB010000382.1, forward strand.
GCATCACCATTCTTGCCAAAGCCGCGTCGGTGCAGTGGAAGGACACCCGCATCAACATCGTCGACACCCCCGGCCACGCCGATTTCGGCGGTGAGGTCGAACGCATCCTCAACATGGTGGATGGCGCGCTGGTGCTGGTCGACGCTGCCGAAGGGCCGCTGCCGCAGACCAAATTCGTGGTCTCCAAGGCGCTGAAGGTGGGCCTGCGGCCAATCGTCGTGATCAACAAGGTCGATCGCCCCGACGCGCGGCCGACGGAGGTGATCAACGAGGTGTTCGACCTGTTCGCAGCGCTCGACGCCAGCGAGGAGCAGCTCGATTTTCCGATTCTCTACGGCTCGGCCAAGCAGGGCTGGATGGCGGACAGCCCGGAAGGTCCGAAGGAAGCCGGCATGGAGCCGCTGTTCGACCTGATCCTGCGGCATGTGCCCGCGCCCAAGATCGAGCAGGGGCCGTTCCGCATGATCGGCACGATTCTGGAGGCCAACCCCTATCTCGGTCGCCTGATCACCGGACGCATCACTTCGGGCGGCATCAAGCCGAACCAGCAGGTCAAGGTGCTTTCCGCCGATGGCAAGATGGTCGAGCAGGGACGCATCACCAAGATTCTCGCTTTCCGCGGCATCGAGCGCACGCCACTGGATGAAGCCGAAGCCGGCGACATCGTCGCCATTGCCGGCCTCACCAAGGGCACGGTGGCCGACACCTTCTGCGATCCCTCCGTCGAGACGCCGCTGCCGGCGCAACCGATCGATCCGCCCACCGTTTCGATGTCGTTCATCGTCAACAACTCGCCGCTCGCCGGCACCGAGGGCGACAAGGTCACCAGCCGCATGATCCGCGACCGCCTGTTGCGCGAGGCCGAGGGCAATGTCGCGCTGCGGGTTCGGGAAGCGGACGACAAGGACTCGATGGAAGTGGCGGGCCGCGGCGAATTGCAGCTCGCGATCCTGATCGAGACCATGCGGCGCGAGGGCTTTGAGCTTTCGGTGTCGCGGCCGCGCGTCGTGTTCAAAAAGGACGAGTCCACCGGCCAGACGCTGGAGCCAATCGAGGAATTCGTTATAGACGTCGTCGAGTAACACTCCGGCTTGGTCGTGCAGATGATGATCGAACGAAAGGCC
>CAYVVB010000383.1:0-7148 GCA_964454955.1 uncultured Bradyrhizobium sp.
GCGTTTGTCACCGTCATAAGCGCGATGCGAAGCATCGTCGCCTACTTGGCACTTGCATGGGTGTGCCAGAACCACACGACTTCGCCGTCCGCGCCAGCGCCGCTCGTCAGACAGCACCCTCGCGTCCACCGCGTTCCGCTCCACGTTCGTGACGACGCGTACGCCCCTCTTGTCGGTGCGGAATGCGATGATGAAACATCAATTTCTGAAAAAACGAAAGCGAAATATTTTTGCGCGAGGGCTGGACAATCCGACTCAGCTTGAATCGCCTCGCGAAATTCGATTTTGGGCGCAGGCGATTTTCAGGCCGAAAACCAAGCGTGCAAATCAGCATCGCGAAGAAATTGAACTGATTCGCCCGACGGGCGCGCGCACGAGCATCTGCGGCGCCCCGCTCTCTAAAAAAACGGGCCGTCTTCCTGACGCTTCGTTTCACCCAAAGCGCGATGGGATCAGGTTGAATCACCATCGCGCTTTAGGTCTTTGTTTGAGCATGATCTTTTCGGAGAGCCGCTTCACACTTTTCCGGATCATGCTCTAGAATTCGATCAGCACCTTCAGCGCGCGGGTCTTGGCGGCGGCGCCGAACGTCTCATAGGCCTCCAGCATCTTGTCGAACTTGAAGCGATGGGTGATGAGCTTCTTCGCATCGATCTTGTGCGATTGGACCGTCTTGAGCAGCATCGGCGTCGTCACGGTGTCGACCAGCCTCGTCGTGATCGAGATATTGCGATCCCACAGGCGTTCGAGGTGTAGGTCCACCTTGACGCCGTGAACACCGATATTGGCGATGACGCCGCCCGGCGCAACGATGTCCTCGCAGGTAATGAAGGTGGCCGGCACGCCGACAGCCTCAATGGCGGTATCGACGCCGCGGCCGCCGGTCATCTTCATGACTTTCTCCACGGCCTTGCCGTCCGTGTTGTTGATGATCGTGGTGGCGCCGAAGCGGGACGATACGTCCAGCCGGTTGTCGTCGAGGTCGATCATGATGATCTCGGCCGGCGAATAGAATTGCGCGGTGAGAAGCGCCGCAAGCCCGATCGGGCCGGCGCCGACGATCGCCACCGTCGATCCCGGTTGAACCTTGCCGTTGAGCACGCCGCATTCGAAGCCGGTCGGCAGGATGTCGCTGAGCATCACCAGCGCGTCCTCCTCGGACCCCGGCGGGATGTGATAGAGGCTGGTATCGGCGAAGGGCGTGCGAACGAACTCCGCCTGCGTCCCGTCGATCGTGTTGCCGAGAATCCAGCCGCCGTTGACACAATGGGAATACATGCCGCGGCGGCAATAGTCGCAGGTTCCACAGGAGGATATGCAGGAGATGATGACGTGGTCGCCCGGCTTGAACGCGGTGACCGCGTTTCCGACCTTCTCGACGACGCCGACGCCCTCATGGCCGAGAATGCGGCCGGGCGTGCAGGTCGGCACATCGCCCTTCATGATGTGGAGGTCGGTCCCGCAGATCGTCGTCTTCAGGAGCCTGACGATGGCGTCGGTCGGAGCCGAAATATCCGGCTTGGGTTTTTCCTCGAGGGCCTTCTTCCCCGGACCGTTATAGACGAGCGCCTTCATGACCATCTCCCGTGCATCGTGGCGTGCACCGAGGAAACTATGCCGCAAACGATATGCCGGTTTGACGCCGGTCAAATCGCATCGTCGCAAAGCATCACGATAAGTTGCGGGGACAGGACGCGACCGATAGCGGGCCAACTTGCATCGTCATTCCGGGATGGTCCGAAGGACCAGACCCGGAATGACGGGGCTGAAGGTCAATAATCCTTCAGCAGCCGCTCGATGTAATCGAGCTCGGTCTGGGACCGCGAGGTATCGCCGAGGCGACGGCGCAGCTCTTCGAGAATCCGGCGCACCCGCTGCACGTCGATCTCGCCCGGGACCATCTTGGACAATTCGTCGCCATACTCGCGGCCGCGCAGTGGACGCCCCAAGGGGTCGGTCTGACTGCCATTGCCCTGCTGGCGGCCCATGCGGTCGCCCGGACCGTCACCCTGGCCCTGGCCCTCGCCCTGCTGCATCGCTTCGGCAAGGCTCTGGGCGCCCTTGCGCAAGGCATCCAGCGCGCGTCCCTGCGACTCCACCGCGCCGTCCGTGTTGCCTTCGCCGAGATTGCCGCTGGCATCGCCCATTGCGCTGTCGGCATCGCCAAGACCATTGTCGCCCTGACCGCCCTGGCCGGCTTGCTCGCCCTGTTCACCTTGCTCGCCTTGTTCGCCCTGGCCCTGCTCGCCGCTCTGGCCCTTCTCTCCGGACTGGCCCTTGTCGCCGCGCTGCCCCATGCCGCGCTTGGCGAGCTGGTCCTGCAATTTCCGCAGGCGGTCACGCAGGCCTTCCTGGTCCTGCTGCAGGTCGCCCATGCTCTGGTCGCCCTGCTGCTTGCCGCGCATGTGGTCGCGCCGCGAATCCTGGCCCTGCTTGAAGGTCTTGTCGCGCAACTGCTGCTGCTTGCGGATCATGTCGCCGAGCTCGTTGAGCGCCTGCTCCATGTCGTTGTCGCCGGACTGACCGGGTTGCGCCATCTGCAGGTTTTCCAGCATCTCCTGCAACTGCTCGAGCAACTGCTTGGCGCCTTCCTTGTCGCCGGAGCGTGACAGCCGCTCCATCCGCTCGATCATGTTGTTGAGATCCTGCTGACGCATCACCTTGGTATTGGGATCGAGCGGACGCGCCAGGGCTTGCGGATTGTTGCGGAACTGCTCGGCAAGCTGGCGCATGTAATTGTCCAGCGCCTGGCGCAGATCCTGGGTGAGCTTCTTGATCTCCTCGTCGGAGGCGCCGCGTTCCAGCGCCTGCTTCAGCGCATCCTGAGCCGCACGCAGGGCCTTGTCGACATCGGTGGTGTCGCCGTCCTCGATCGACACCGCGAGCGCCCACATGCTCTTCACCGTCTCGCGCATGGCGTCGTCGGTGCGCGCGGCCTCGAGCTGCTGCGCCACGTTGTGAAGACCGAGGTAGTGCCCGCTCTCGCCCGCCATGAAGATTTCGGGCGCGATCATGAGCGCTTCCAACGCCGCAGAGACGTCGGAGAGCTTGTTGGCATCGAGCGCCAGGATGCGGCGCTGCTCGATCAGCGCCCGCGCCAGGGGCTTGGTGAACAGCCGCTCCGGGAGGCGCATGTTGAACGGCTCGCTATGCGCCTCGTTGCCGGCCTCGTCCTTGGCCGTCAGGGTCAGCGTCACATCAGCGCCGGCGTAGGGATCTTCGCTCAGATCCTTCACCGTCTGGCCGACGCCGGCGCGGGTCCGCGCATTGGGCAGCCCCAATGGAAATTGCGGCGCTTCGAACAGCGGCCGCGGCTGCTGCGCGTCCTTCCCCGCGTCACCCTTCTCCGCGTCGGCGGGACGGGCCTTGAAATGCGCCTGCGCTTCGGTGACGCCGTAATCGTCCTCGAGCTTGTAGGACAGCTGCAGCGCGCCCCGCGCCTGACGCTCCGGATCCTTGGCGAGCGAAATCGTCGGCGGCCGGTCGGGAACGGCGGTGAAGCGCCATTGCGGCTGCCCGGAGGGCGCGCGGACACGCACAGTGCCGTCGCCGGCGATGGTGTAATGTTTCTCGCTGGTGCCTTGCGGCGTCTGTTCCTTCGGAGCGACCTCGTTGATACCGCCGCCGGCGGACACGTCGAGCGCGGCACCGCTGGAGCGCACGATCAGCGTGCTGCCCGCGGGAACCGACAGCGGACCCGATGCCGGCAGCGAGGCCTCCTTGTTTGCGGCCGAGAGGATGATCGGGGGCTTGCCGGTATAGGACGGCGGGTCCACCCAGGCATCGACGCGGACATTATTGACGGGCGACAGCACGCCATTCCAGTCGAAAGCGGCCGCGAGACGCATCGCCCGTTCGTCACCCGCGGCGACATAGGCGGCAGCCAGCATCACCACGACCAACGCGCGCAGCGCCCATGGATCGTGCAGCGAGAGCCGCGGCGAGGGCAGGCCGGCGCGGATGCGTTTGATCGAGGCCAGCGTGCGGGCGCGCTGCGCCTGCCACAGCGCCAGGGTCGCCGGGTCCTGCGACGTGACCGTATCGGTGAGTGCCGTCGCGGGACGATGGCGAATGCCGGAGCCGCGGTCCAGCCGGTTCAGCGCCTGTTCGCGGGTCGGCCAGCGAAACCAGACCATCGGCCAGATCGCGACCAGCGCCAGCAGCGCAAAGAAACCGATGCCGATCGCACGCGCGAGGAAGGGCAGCGCCAGCCACAGCCCTGCCCAGGATACCACCAGGAAGAGGCCGATGACCGTGAGCAATCGCGCCAGCGGCGGCCAGACCCGCTCCCAGGCGATCGCAAATTTGGCCCGCTGCAGGGCCTCGCTCAGTTTCAGCCGCGCCAGGCCGTCGTTTTCGCGCGACGGCCCCAACGGGTCAGGAGTGGCACCGCTCAATAGATTCTCCGGGGTTTCCGGCAAACCATCCTAACACAACGGCAGCACTGAGGCACCGTTCCCCCAACGGGGATCTGTCGCGAATTCACGCATAACGCGCCCGAATTCGTGCATGACACGAAGGAGTGACTAGGGACGGACGACCGCTTAAGGTCCGCCCGCCAAAACCATTCCAAATCCATTCGAGGAACGCTTATGGACCAGAAAACCCACGACAAGGGCCTTCAAATCCGCAAAGAGGTGCTCGGCGAGGCCTATGTCGAGAACGCGCTCAAGAACGTCGACAGCTTCAACAGGCCGTTCCAGGAGCTTCTTAACGAATATTGCTGGGGCACGGTATGGGGGCGGCAGGAGCTGCCGCGCAAGACCCGCAGCATGCTCAACCTCGCCATGATCTCGATCCTGAACCGGCCTCACGAGCTGCGCGCACACCTGAAGGGGGCGCTGACCAACGGCGTGACGCGGGACGAAATCCGCGAGATCCTGATGCAGGTCGCGATCTATGGCGGCATGCCGGCGGCGGTCGACAGCTTCCGCATCGCGCGCGAGGTGTTTGCCGAAATCGACAAGGCATAAAGAGCACATCCCATGGACATCGGATTCATCGGGCTGGGAAAGATGGGCTTTCCCATGGCCCGCCGGCTGATCGAGGCCGGACATCACCTGACTGTCTTCGATACGCGCAAGGACGCCGTCGACTCCCTGGTCGCGCTCGGCGCGGAAGCGGCCGCTTCGCCGAAAGACGTCGCCGATCGCGCGGAGACTGTAATGGCGAGCCTGCCCTCGCTACAGGCTTCGCTCGATGTCGCAACGGGCGCAGGCGGCGTCATCGAGGGCAAACGGGTCAGGCGCTTTGTCGATCTCTCGACCGTCGGCTCGCAGATGGCGGTGCGCATCCATGACCTGCTGGCAAAGCGCGGCATCGTGCAGATCGACAGCCCGGTTTCGGGCGGCGTCGCCGGCGCCGAGAAGGGAACGCTGGCGGTGATGGTGTCGGGCCCGCGCGGCGAGTTCGAGACCGTCAAGCAGGCGCTCGAGGTGATCGGCAAGGTGTTCTTCATCGGCGAGCAGCCAGGTGCCGGGCAGACCATGAAGCTCGCCAACAATTTCCTGTCGGCGACCGCCATGGTCGCGACCTCGGAAGCGGTCGTCATGGGGGTGAAGGCCGGGCTCGACCCCAAGGTCATGATCGACGTGATCAATGCCGGGTCGGGCCTGAACACGGCGAGCCGCGACAAGTTTCCGCGCTCGGTGCTGCCGCGCAGTTTCGATTTCGGCTTCGCGACCGGGCTGATGGTGAAGGATGTGCGGCTCGCGCTCGAGGAGATGACGTCGCTGGGCCTGAAGATGGACGTCGCCGAAGCGGTCGCGCGGCTGTGGGAGGTCGTGATCCGCGACGAGGGCGCGGAGTCCGATTTCACCGCCGCGATCAAGCCGATCGAGAAGGCGGCGGGCGTCGTGGTGGGCGGCAGCGGCGCGAAATAGAAGGAACAGGGGGATGTCACCCTCCCTGGAAGGGGGAGGGTCGATCGCGAATGACGCGAATGAAATGAGCGATCGGGGTGGGGTGAAGCCACGGGCGACGGCCTTACCCCACCCCCTCGCACCGATCGCAGCGCGCAAATTGAGCCGACCCTGCCCCTCCAGGGGAGGGTGATCACAACCACGGCGCAGGTTTATCCATCGCGATCAGCGCATCCACGTCGAGGCGCGGGCGCACGATCGCGTATTGATCGTCCTTGACCAGGATTTCCGGCACCAGCGGACGGGTGTTGTAGGTGCCCGACTGCACCGCGCCATAGGCGCCTGAGGTCATGATCGCCAAAAGATCGCCGGCCTTGGGCTCGGGCAGTCGGCGGTCGAGGGCGAGATAGTCGCCGCTTTCGCAGACCGGGCCGACCACGTCCGCCATGATCGTCTTGGCGCCCGCCTTTGCCTCGATCACGGGAAGGATGTCGTGATGGGCCTCATAGAGCGTCGGGCGGATCAGGTCGTTCATTGCGGCGTCGATGATGACGAAGGTCTTCGCTTCGCCATGCTTCACATAGATCACGCGCGTCAGCAGGATTCCGGCATTGCCGACGATCAGCCGCCCCGGCTCGAACAGGAGCGTGCAGCCGAGATTGTGGGCGACGCGCTTGACCATCGCTGCATAGGCATCGGGCGCGGGCGGCGCCTCGCGGTCCATGTAATAAGGAATCCCCAGGCCGCCGCCGAAATCCACATGTGCGATGTCGTGGCCGTCGCCGCGCAGTGTCTGCACGAACTCGGTGAGGATGCGGAACGCCGCCTCCATCTTTGCCAGGTCGGTAATCTGGCTGCCGATATGCATGTCGGCGCCGGTGACCTCGACGCCCGGCAGCTTCGCCGCACGCGCGTACACGGCCCGTGCATGCGTGAGCGGGATGCCGAACTTGTTCTCGGACTTGCCGGTGGAAATCTTGGCGTGCGTGCCGGCATCGACATCCGGATTGACGCGGACCGAGATGCGCGCAGTCCGCCCGGTCTCGACGGCGAGCCGCGACAGCAATTCGAGCTCCGGCTCGGACTCGATGTTGATGCAGAGGATGTCGGCGGCCAAGGCCGCGCGCAGCTCGGCCTCGGTTTTGCCAACGCCGGAGAACACGATCTTTTGCGGCGGAATGCCGGCGGCGAGCGCGCGCGTCAGGTCGCCGCCCGAGACCCCGGCCGCGCCGGCGCCCCGCGTCGCCCGCGTGCGCAGCCCCGACTGGGTGGAGGTCGCCGTCATGG
>CAYVVB010000384.1:0-2515 GCA_964454955.1 uncultured Bradyrhizobium sp.
GGCATGCTTTTGACCCGAGGCATCGACCCATTGCGTTCCCTCCTTGTGAAAGGGGAATGCCAGCGCATGAACGATCCCGTCACAATCCAGGACGCAGATTTCGAGATCTCCGTCAGATGGAGCAAGGGAAGCGGGCAACCAATGTGCGGGCGACGAATGCATGACGGCGCCTCCATCAAGGTACATCAACAATATCAAGCCCGGCCGGATTTCGCGAGAGGAGACGCGGTTCGCCGGAACGCCCCAGTTCCACAGCTCCCGACCTTGCTCGTCGGCAGCACGATCCGCTACCGCTAATGACGTCTGATGATAGAGGCAATCGCGAGCGGCGAATGTGAACGGGTTCGCATTGCATGCTGCCTTCGTCACGAGGATGTCGCCACGCGCTGACGCGTTCGGCGCGCTCAGTGGCCCTGGATCAGGCGGGGCACCGCCAGCGTGAACCACGGCACGAAGGCCACGATCAGGACGCCCACGAGCAGCACCGCGAGATAGGGCAGCATCGCCCGCCCCGTGGCCTCGAGCCGGCTCTCCGACACCGAGCAGGAGACGTAGAAGCCAATACCGATCGGCGGGATGAAGATGCCGACGCCCATCGCCAGGATGATCATCATGCTGTAGTGGATGATGTCGATCCCGTACCCGCTCGCAATCGGCATCAGGAGCGGGCCCAGAATGATCAGCGCCGGCAGGCCTTCCAGCAGCGAGCCGACGACGATCAGGAGCACGATCGTTCCCAGCACGAACACCGTCCGGTTGTCGCCCGCGGAATGCAGGATCGCGGCCAGACTCGCCGGCAGGTTTGCAGCCGTCAGGGTCCAGCCGAACGAAAAGGCCGCCGCGATGATGAAGAGGACCATGCCTGCGAGCAGGCAGGATTCCACCGCGATGGCGTACAGCGCCGCGAGACCCACCTCGCGATAGATCACGAACGCCAGCACCAGACCGTACAGCACCGCGACGCTGGAGACCTCGGTCGGGGTCGCGACACCGAAGCGGATGCCGATCACCATGATGACGGGCATCACCAGCGGCAACACGGCGCCGACCGTTGCGCGCAGCAATTCGGACAAATTGGCGCGCGGGCGCGAGGCCATGTCGGCGCGGCGCGACAGCACATAGTTCAGCAGCATCAATAGCAGCGCGATGACCGCCGCCGGCATCAGGCCGGCGATGAACAAGGTGCCGATCGAAATCGGCGCGACCGATCCGAGCACCAGCATGGCAAGGCTCGGCGGGATCGTCTCGGACATGGCGGCCGAGGCCGCCAGCACCGCTGCGCCCTGCTCGGGCTTGTATCCCTGCCGCTGTAGTTCGCGGCGCAGCACCGATCCGACCGCAACGACGTCGGCGATCTTCGATCCGGAAATGCCCGACACCATGTAGATCGTCAGCACCACGACCTGCAGCAGGCCGCCTCGCATGTGCCCCACCAGCGTCATCGCGAAACGGACCAGGCGGAGGCTGATACCGCCCTTCTCCATGATCAGTCCGGCCCAGATGAAGAACGGCAGTGTGAGCAGGATGTAGTTGCTGGTGCCGTCGAAGGCGTTCTGCGCCACGGCGATCAATGGTGCGACACCCGTGATCATCAGGAAGGTCACCGAGCCCAGCAGCATCGCGTAGCTGACCGGAAGCCCGAGCAGAATTGCGAGCAGGAAGGCGATCAGCATGACGCCGAGTGCGGCGCCATTGGATAGATGCAGCGAAGGCATCGTGCTTGCAGCGAAAACGAGGCCGGTCAGCAGCGCAACGACGCACGCCGCGGGGACGACGTCGCGGGCGGTGTATTCATAAGCCAGCCGCTCGACGGCAAAGAGCGCGGTCAGGCCGAGTCCGACCGCGAGCGGCAGCACCAGCCAGGCCTGGTTGATCTGGAGGATCGGCGTATCCGATGTCGAGGAGATCGAAATCAGGTCGAACGAGACGTCGCACACCACCACCGCTATCACCAGGATCAGGAGATCCATGCCGATCGCGAACGAGAGGCGCCAGGGCCGCGGAAACTTTGCCGTCAGGAATTCGACGGTGGTGTGATGACGGGCGCGGAAGGCCAGCGCGCCGCCGACAAAGGTCGTCAGCGAGAGGAACAGCTTGGCCGCCTCGTCGGCCCAGAGAAACGACTGGTCGAACCAGAACCGCGACACGATGCCCGTGAGCACGATTGCAAGCTGGATCACCAGTGCAATCACCAGGACGATCCTGAATGCCAGATCGATGCCGTTCAGCGCCGCGCGCACCCGCTCCGCGAGCGGGCCGCGCCTGATCGCAGGCTTTGCCGGATGGGCCGCCGCAAGCTCGCCGTCGGCCAACGGCGAGAGCGGTTCATGCATGCCCGACTTCCTTCAGCACGGCGGCGTAGAGATCGGCACCGATAATATCCTTGAACTGTGCATAAACGCTTTCGGTCGCCTTGCGGTAGTCCTCGCGGTTCGGCTCGACGATGGTCATGCCCTTGGCTTTGTAGCGGGCCGCGATTTCGTCGGTCTTGGCCGCGATCGTGGTGCGCCAGTCC
>CAYVVB010000385.1:0-4150 GCA_964454955.1 uncultured Bradyrhizobium sp.
AGATTGCGCCAAACTGTGTGCGGATAGCGGCTGGTCCGTCGCAAGGATGATCGAGCAACATCGTCGTCTCCAGGTTGAGTGCTTCAGCAACCTCAGTCTGGCTTCAGACCTGGCTGCTATCCACTCCCCATGGAATCTTCGCTCGCAATGGCGGCGGTTTGAAAAATTGAACCGGAATCCTTTGCCGCGTACTCAACACTATCACAGTCACCCCGAGTTGCTCGCGCAGCGAGCCTCCAACGACAATCGGGCAAGCCGTTTGCGCAGGGAGGACGGATCGAACGGGGGTTAGGCGTGACGACACTGAAGCCCTCACCGCCCCAGCGCGAGGGCGACCAGGCCGAGCGTGCCGACGATGACGCGCCACCATGCGAACAGCGCGAAGCCGTGGCGCGTGACATATTCGAGGAACGTCTTCACCACGATGATCGCGGTGACGAAAGAGACCACGAAGCCGACCGCAATGATGCCGAGATGATCGGTCGTCATGTCGGCGCGGTTCTTGTAGAAATCATAGACGAAGGCGCCGAACATGGTCGGTATCGCGAGGAAGAAGGAGAACTCCGCCGCAGAACGCTTGTCGGCGCCGAGCAGCATCGCGGAGACGATGGTGGCGCCGGAGCGCGACGTGCCCGGAATCATGGCGAGGCACTGCGCGATGCCGATCCACAGATACATCGGAAGGGGAAATTTCGTCGCGTCGTGCTCGCGCGGCTTGTGATCGAGCTGATCGACCCACAGCAGGATCGCGCCGCCGACGATCAGCGAAAAACACACGACCCACGGATTGAACAGGAACTCCTTGATATATTTTCCCGCGATCAGGCCGACCACGACCGCAGGCAAGAAGGCCACCAGCACCCCGATGACGAACCGCCGATCCTCGGCATTGGAGAACATGCCGAGGGCGGTGCGCCATAATTTGGCGAAATACAAGGCGACAATGGCGAGAATCGCACCGAGCTGGATCAGGATATCGAAGCTCTTCCAGAAATTGTCCTCGCCGAGATCGAAGAAACGACCTGCCAGCAACAGATGGCCGGTCGAGGAAACGGGCAGAAACTCCGTGACGCCCTCGACGACGCCGAGTATCACCGCGCGCAGCATATCTGAGATCATGCTTTATTCCGTTATGATCGAATTCGGCCAATATTGCGGGCTCTTCTCGCTTATTCGTTTTACCACCGCAATCGCAAAAAATGGTCAAAACTGCGGTCGTCTCGGGGCGAACCTCGAGTCGTTCGACGCCGTCCAGAGCATGTCGCGTTCTTGGCGATTGGTGGTTTCTTAAGCATCCCGCGCAATATTGAAGGACTCCATGTTCACGCTGTTTCACCACCCGTTCTGTCCGCATTCGCGTTTCATTCGCCTGGTGCTCGGCGAATACGGGCTCGACCTGCGGCTCGTGGAGGAGCGCGTGTGGGAGCGGCGCGAGGGCTTTCTCGCCATGAACCCCGCGGGCACCACGCCGGTGTTGTTCGCGGAAGGCGAGCCGGCGATTCCCGGCGCCGCCATCATCGCCGAATACATCGATGAAACCCAAGGGGCGTCGATGGGCGACCGCCGGTTGTTCCCGACGAAGACCGCTGATCGCATCGAGGTGCGGCGGCTGATGGCCTGGTTCAACGAGAAATTCTTCGAGGAGGTGTCGAACCCGCTGGTCACCGAGCGCATCTACAAGCGCTTCATCCGCGAGGAGGGCGGCGGCGGCCCGCCATCGACGGATGTGATCCGCGCGGCCAAGACCAATGTGCGGTATCATCTCGCCTATATCGGCTGGCTCGCGCAGCGGCGGAACTATCTGGCGGGTGAGCGCCTGACTTACGCCGATCTCGCCGCGGCAGCGCATCTTTCGGCGATCGACTATCTCGGCGACGTGCCATGGATCGAGAACGACGCAGCAAAGGCGTGGTACGCACGGATCAAATCGCGTCCGTCGTTCCGTCCGCTGCTCAGCGAATGGCTGGCGGGCGTGCCGGCGTCGCGGACCTATGTGGACCTGGATTTCTGAGCCAGTCCGATCGAAGGGTGCCGCTTCAATTGAAGGCCGCGCTGGCGAAAGAGGCGAGGGCGCTGGGATTCGACTGCATCGGTGTCGCCGCGCCCGACGCGATCGCGCAAGCGGGAAGACACTTCCATGAGTTCATCGCCTCCGGCGCGCATGGCGACATGGAGTGGCTCGCCGCCAATCCGGAACGCCGTGCCGACCCGCGCGGGCTGTGGCGCGACGTGCGCTCGGTCATCATGCTCGGCGTGAATTACGGACCCGACGAGGATCCGCGCAACATCCTGGAGCAACGTTCGCGCGGCGCGATCTCGGTCTACGCCAAGGGCGACGACTATCACGAGCTGATCAAGAAGCGCCTCAAAACGGTGGCACGATGGCTGGTCGCAGCGGCGCCGTGCGAGGTCAAGGTCTTCGTCGACACCGCGGCCGTGATGGAAAAGCCGCTGGCGCAGGCGGCGGGGCTAGGCTGGCAGGGCAAGCACACCAATCTGGTTTCGCGCGAATTCGGATCATGGCTGTTCCTGGGCGCAATCTTCACCACCCTCGATCTGCCGCGGGACGAAGCCGAGATCGATCATTGCGGCTCCTGCCGCGCCTGCCTCGACGTCTGCCCGACCGCGGCGTTCCCGAGCGCCTACAAGCTCGATGCGCGGCGCTGCATTTCCTATCTCACGATCGAGAACAAGGGACCCAGTCCGCGCGAGTTTCGCCGCGCCATCGGGAACCGGATTTACGGCTGCGACGATTGCCTTGCGGTGTGCCCGTGGAACAAATTTGCGCAAACCGGGCGCGAGGCCAAGCTCGCCGCGCGCGATCAGTTGCGCGGGCCCGATCTCATGCAACTGGCGCGGCTCGACGATGCGGCGTTTCGCGCGCTGTTCGCCAAGTCGCCGGTCAAGCGCACCGGCCGTGACCGCTTCATCCGCAACGTCCTGATCGCGATCGGAAATTCGGGCGACCCGGCGCTGGCGCAGGAGGCTGAACGCCTGCTCACGGATGCAAGTCCGCTGGTGCGCGGCGCGGCGGTGTGGGCCCTGTCGCAGCTGCTTCCGCAAGCCCGGTTCGAGGCGCTGGCGGCCGAGGCGCTCGAGGCCGAGACCGACGCGGCCGTGCGGGAAGAGTGGCGATGCGCCTGATGCGCGCTGACTCAGTTCGCCAAATGCCGCTGCATTTCGGGCCGCCGCTTCAGCTCCGCGCCCTGCTTTGCGGCGATCCTGGCCATCCGCTCGGGAACGAAATTCATGTCGACGAAGGCGGGCGCCGTGTCGGCGACCTCCCGGTACTCGGCGATCAGGCCGCCGCGCAGTTTCATGATGGCGACGCCCTCGAACATCGCGCGGGCGCCTTTGGCCTCCGGCAGCGTCGAGCGGTAGCTGAAGGTGTACCGCGCATAGAGCGTTTCGCCATCACAGACGGGCTCATGCATGTCCCAGCGGAAGTCCGCTGCCGTGCGGTAGAACCAGTCGTTGATCATCTCGGCGATCTTCGCCCGGCCGCTGAAAGTTCCGTAAAACACGTCGTGATAAACGCCGTCCTCGGCGAACAACGTTGCGAACGCGCTGCCGTCGCGCCGCTCCACGGCGTCGCAGAAATCGCGGAGCGTGGCCGGGATATCCATGGCGTTCCTCCCTCGTTCGATCTACTCCATCTCGGCGACCGCGGCGATGATCCGCGCGATGTCCTGCGGCCGCGACAGGCGGTGATCGCCGTCCTGGATCATGGTCAGCACCACATCCTCCGCCGGCAGCCGGTGCGCCAGCCGCAACGCGTGCTGCCAGGGCACGTCGGGGTCCTGTGCGCCCTGCAGGATGCGAACCGGACACCCGACGTCGATGGAGGCTCCGAGGATCAGGTGGTTGCGGCCTTCCACGATCAGGCTTCTGGTGATCGGGTAGGGGTCGCCATATTGCGAGGGCCGGTGCCAGACGCCCTTGGTTTCGATCTCCGTGCGGATTTGCGGCGAAAAGCCCTTCCACATCAGCTCTTCGGTAAAATCCGGCGCCGGCGCGATGAGCACAAGCCCCGCAAGCGACGCATCGTCCGGCCGCCTGTTGCCGGAACGCTTGGCGATCTCCCGCGCCAGCAGCAGCGCGATCCAGCCGCCCATCGAGGACCCGATGACCACCTGCGGGCCCCGGCAGA
>CAYVVB010000386.1:0-2880 GCA_964454955.1 uncultured Bradyrhizobium sp.
TCCGACCAAGCGTGTTACCAGCGAGAACAGCGTGCTCTTGCCCGCGCCGTTCAGCCCGAGCAGCGCTGTGAAGCTTGCCGGCGCGACGTTGAAGTTGACATCGACAAGCGCACGCCTCGCGCCATAGGAATGGTTGATGCCGGTGATCGACAACGCCGGCACTTCGCTCGGATCGCTTCGCGGTCCGGCGGCAGCCAGCGTCTGGTCGCGGTTGGGTGCGTCGGCCGTGGTCATGGCTGCGCGATCGTAACGCCCCATGGCAGTTCTCCGACCTGGATTGTCTTGATCACTTTCTGCGCGGCGACGTCGATCACCGAGACGTCGTTGGAAACGCCATTGGTGACCAACAGGTATTTTTCGTCCGGAGTGAAGGCCATGTGCCAGACCCGCTGACCGACCAGCAGATATTTTGTGACCGTGTGACTCGTGGCGTCGATAACCGCGACGCGATTGGCTGGACCCAATGCGACAAAGGCAGTCTTGCCGTCCTTGGTGATGCCAATGCCGACCGGCTGGATCGCTTCGCGCCGAAGCCCGGGGATGCTGAATTCGATCTTTCCGGTTACAACATGCTTCGCCGGATCGACGATCGACACCACGCCGCCGATTTCGGATGACACCCACAATTCGGAGCCGTCGCGCTTGAATTCGGCAAAGCGCGGCCGGGAAGGGACCAGCACGTTCGCAACAATCTGGCGTGTCGTCGTGTCGATGAAATGCGCCATATTGGTGGTCTCGGACGTGTTGATCAGGATCTTTCCGTCCGGGCTGACCGTCATGCCCTCGGGCTCGACTCCGACCTGGATATCGCCAAGACGGGCGCGCTTTTCGAGATCGATCACGGTGACCGTGTTATCGTTCTCGTTGGCGACGTAAAGAATCTTGCCGGCGGCATCCTGGGTGAACAGCTCCGGATCGGGCCCGGAGGGCAGGGTGTCCACCACCTTCTTCGTTGCCGCGTCGATCACGTCGATCGTGTCGTCGTCACCGACCGCGACCATCACGAACTTCCCGTCGCGCGTGAACTCGATGCCGCGCGGCCGTTGGCCGACCTTGACGGTGTCGGTGACGGTCCAATTGTCGGTGTCGATCACCGAGACCGTGTTACCCTTCTCGTTCGACACATAGGCGACATAGGCGTCGGCGGGTGCGGCGGTCGCAAGCCAGGCGGCTAGTCCGGGAACCAGATAGGTGCGCCACATGCCCGTTTTCACTCCTTCTTCACTGCAGCTTGCATTTGGTCTCCGGCCGATCGACGCCGAGCGTGTCGAGTTCCGAGACCTGATGCAGAAAGCCTTCTTGGGGGGAAACCGAAACGATCATGCGTCCGTCCGCGAGCAGGATGGGCTGGCGAAGCTGCAGGTTCCAATCGCGCAGCGTCAGTGGCTGGCCCTTGAAGGCGGCAAGAGAAAAGTCCGGTCCCTTGATGAAATCGAACAGCTGCCTGGTGTCGCTGGAATTGGTGCGGGATGCGGCTTCGCCGATCATGCGCGCCGCCGTCCATGCCTGCATGTCGAGCGCCGTCATGTGGCGCGAGTTCAACTTGATAAAGCGGTTCTGCAACTGGATCGCGCCCCATTGATCCTGCGCGGCATCCCAACTGGTCGGCACCAGGCCCGCCGAACCGGCAACCGGCCGCGGATCCCATGTGCGATAGGGCAAATAGGAGGCGAAGACCTGGCTTTCGTCCGCTGCGACGAGGACGTCGTAGGCAGGCGCCTGTTGGGTGAACACCGGCATCTGGCGCTGGATCAGAGTGACACCGCTGTCGGTGCGGCGGGCGCCGCCCGTATCTTCGAATGTTCGTTCCTGCACGATCTTGGCGCCAAAGCGCGTGGCGGCGCGGCGCAGCGCATCGGCATAGAGCTTGTCCTTCCCATGCGAGCCAACGACCATGAGCCAGCGCTTCCACTGCTTCCACACCAGATACTGGGCGATGGCGTCCGCCAGCATGGAGCGCGTCGGAGCGACATGGATGACGTTGGCGCGACAGTCCTCCTCGCGTAAGCGATCATCAATGGCCCCGGCGTTCAAAAGCACTGTTCCGCGGTCGCGCAGCGTATCCGCAGCTTTCAGCAGCTCATCCGCGGAGAGGTCGGCAATGATGAAGCCGTCGCGCCCGGCAAGCGTCGCCGCCGCCTTGGCAACATCGTCCCCATCCTTGAGCCGAATTTCGTCGAGTGAGAAATGCTGGTTGAGGAATTTTCCAGTGGTGTTGTTGTCCTCGATCGCAAGCCGTGCGCCGGCGATGCCGTCGTTCTCGGACGGCTGCTCGACCAGGGACAATGTCGATTTGATGGCGGCGTGGCGGAGATACCCGATGCTGATTTCGATCCGTTCGTCCGCAAGAGCGGGGGGGGCCGCCAGCCCCAGGTCAGTCATGATGCCGATCATAACGGCGGCGACGCCGACCAACCATCGGATCATGACTCCTCCCTGCTTATCGCCCGCCTGAAAGTGGCGTTGGCCTCTTGGCTTCAAACAAGACCGAATTATGCTGGCTTGCAAGTCCGCATTTCGTCGTTGCGATATCGCCAATCCAGGGTCCAGGCCCAAGGGATCACTATCATGAGAGCACGGCTTGCCGCCATTTTGTTGGTGTTGACGATCGCGGTGCCGGCCCATGCCGATTCGCCGAGGCTCGCGGTTTTCGATTTCGAATTGATGGACACCAGCCAGCAGGCAGAAGTAAGCAGACCGCGCGGCGACGAGCAGGAGCGGCTGATGCGGGTCGGCGAGCAACTGCGTAACGAAGTGGCGAAATCCGGCAAATTCCAGCTGGTCGACATTTCTCCCGTCAATGCTGCGGCGCACGGCAGCAATTTGCAGGAGTGCGGCGGCTGCGACGTCCGATATGCGCAACAGCTCGGTGCCGATCTC
>CAYVVB010000387.1:0-3771 GCA_964454955.1 uncultured Bradyrhizobium sp.
TGGCCGGTGGCGGCACCAGTTTCAGTGTGAATGGTCTTGGCAGCGGTCGCTCGGACCTGTTCCAGGCCGGCGCCTATGTGCGGCACACGAACGGACCCACTTACATCTCCGCCGCCCTCGCCTATGGCTGGCAGGACATCACCACGGATCGCACCGTCACGATCGCGGGCCTGGATCATCTGCGTGCCGAGTTTAATGCGAATGCGTATTCGGGTCGCGTCGAGGGCGGCTATCGCCTTGTCGCGCCGCTGACGGGCGGCATCTGCCTCACACCCTATGCGGCGGCGCAATTCACCACCTTCGATCTGCCTTCCTATGCCGAGCAGGTGATCTCGGGCTCAGGCAATTTCGCACTCGATTATGGCGCGAAGAGCCCCACCGACACACGCAGCGAACTGGGCCTTCGCTCTGACAAATCCTTTGCGCTTGCGGACGGCGTCTTGACGCTGCGCAGCCGCTTCGCCTGGGCGCATGATTTCAACCCCGACCGTGCGATCGCCGCGACCTTCCAAGCGTTGCCGGGCGCGAGCTTCGTCGTCAACGGTGCGGTGCAGGCGCCCGACTCCGCGCTCACGACCTTATCGGCGGAGATGAGGTGGATGAACGGCTGGTCGGCGGCCGCGACCTTCGACGGCGAGTTCTCGAACGTCACGCGCAGTTACGCGGGCAAGGGCGTCGTGCGCTACGCGTGGTGAGCATCTTGCCCTCGACGTGTCGGAACGGTTTGAACGTTTAACCCGCCCCTGCAACTCTGAGCGCCAGGTTATCCCTGCCCTCCGTTTCCATTTCCGTTGCCGGTGCCGTTCTCGGTGTCTTCGCCGATGTGCTCGACCGAGACCACATGCTCATCCTCGGCGGTATCGAACACGATCACGCCCTGGGTGGAGCGGCCGGCAATTCGGATGTCCTCGACCGGGCAGCGGATCAACTGGCCCTTGTCGGTCACCAGCATGATCTGGTCGGAATCCTCCACCGGGAATGAGGCGATGAGCTTGCCGTTGCGCTCATTCACCGACATGGCGACGATGCCTTTGCCGCCGCGCCCGGTGGTCCGGTACTCGTAGGACGAGGACCGCTTGCCGTAGCCGTTCTCGCTGATGGTCAGCACGAACTGTTCGGCTGCGGACATTTCCACATAGCGCTGCTCGCCGAGCTCGATCGCGCCACTGGCGTCTTCGGCGTCGTTGCCCGGCTCCTCCTCGGCGCCGCCGCGCCGGACCGCGTTCGCACGGCGCAGATAGGCCGCGCGTTCCTCGGAGTCGACGTCCATGTGACGCAGGATGGCGAGCGAGATCACCTTGTCGTTCTCCGCCAGGGCGATGCCGCGCACGCCCATGGACGTGCGGCCCGTGAACACGCGCACATCGGTGACCGGAAAACGGATGCACTGGCCGCCGGCGGCGGTCAGAAGCACGTCGTCGGCTTCCGTCCAGATCTGGATGTCGACGATCTCCTCGCCCTCATCGAGCTTCATGGCGATGATGCCGGAGCGGCGCACGTCGACGAAGTCGGACAGCTTGTTGCGGCGGACATTGCCGCCGGTCGTGGCGAACATCACGTCGAGCTGCGCCCAGGAGGATTCGTCCTCCGGCAGCGGCATGATGGTGGTGATGCGCTCGCCCTGCTCCAGCGGCAGGATGTTGATCAGCGCCTTGCCGCGCCCATTCGGGGCTGCGACCGGCAGCCGCCAGACCTTCTCCTTGTAGACCTGGCCGCGCGAGGAGAAGAACAGCACCGGCGTGTGCGTGGAGGCCACGAACAGGCGGCTGACAAAATCCTCTTCGCGGGTCTGCATGCCGGCGCGGCCCTTGCCGCCGCGGCGTTGTGCCCGATAGGCGGACAGCGGCACGCGCTTGGCGTAGCCCGCATGCGAGACGGTGACCACCATGTCCTCACGCTGGATCAGGTCCTCGTCCTCGACCTCGCCTTCCTGCTCGATGATGGTGGTCCTGCGCGGGGTGGCGAACTCGGCCTTGATCTCGGCGAGCTCGGTCTTGATGATCCCCTGCACGCGTGCGCGCGAGCGCAGGATGTCGAGATAATCGTTGATCTCGACCTTGAGCTTGTCGAGCTCGTCGGAGATTTCCTCGCGACCAAGCGCGGTGAGCCGCTGCAGGCGCAGCTCGAGGATCGCCTTGGCCTGTTCCAGCGACAGGCGCATGGTTCCGTCCGCCGAAAGCTGGTGGCGCGGATCGTCGATCAGCGTAATCATGGCCTCGACATCCCGCGCCGGCCAGTCACGCGACATCAACGTCTCGCGCGCGGCTTCGGGATTGGGCGAGGTGCGGATCACGCGGATGACCTCGTCGATATTGGCGACGGCGACCGCGAGGCCAACCAGGATATGAGCGCGGTCGCGCGCCTTGCCGAGCAGGTATTTGGTGCGACGTGTCACCACCTGCTCGCGGAAGGCGACGAATACCGTCAGCAGATCCTTCAGGTTCATCGTCTGCGGCCGGCCGCCGTCCAGCGCCAGCATATTCGCAGCGAAGCTCGTCTGCAGTGGCGTGAATTTGTAGAGCTGGTTCAACACCACGTCCGGCATGGCGTCGCGCTTCAGTTCGACCACGACCCGGTAGCCCTCACGGTCGGACTCGTCGCGCAGGTCTGCGATGCCGTCGATCTTCTTCTCGCGCACCAGTTCCGCGATGCGCTCGACCAGGCTCGCCTTGTTGATCTGGTAGGGGATCTCGCTGACGATGATCGCCTCGCGATCCTTGCGGATCGTGTCGATCGTCACCCTGCCCCGCATCACGATCGAGCCACGGCCGAGATGATAGGCCGTGCGGATTCCCTGGCGACCCAAAATGATGCCGCCGGTCGGGAAGTCCGGTCCAGGAATGATACTGGTAAGCTCGTCGATGGCCAGCGCGGGATTGTCGATCAGCGCCACACACGCATCGATGACTTCGCCGAGGTTGTGCGGCGGGATGTTGGTCGCCATGCCGACGGCGATGCCGCCGGCGCCGTTGACGAGCAGGTTCGGGAACTTCGCCGGAAGGACCGACGGTTCCGTGGCGGAACCGTCGTAATTGTCCTGAAAGTCGACCGTCTCCTTCTCGATGTCATCGAGAAGAGGAATGGCCGGCCGCGCGAGGCGCGCTTCGGTATATCGATAGGCCGCCGGCGGATCGCCATCGACAGAGCCGAAATTGCCCTGGCCGTCGATCAGCGGCACCCGCATGGAAAAGTCCTGCGCCATGCGGACCATGGCGTCGTAAATCGACTGATCGCCGTGCGGATGATATTTACCGATGACGTCGCCGACGACGCGCGCCGATTTGACGTATTTCCTTTCCGGCGTGTGCCCCTGCTCATACATCGAGTAGAGGATGCGGCGGTGCACCGGCTTCAACCCGTCGCGCGCGTCGGGCAGCGCACGCGACACGATCACGCTCATGGCGTAATCGAGATAGGAGCGCTTCATCTCCTCGAGGATGGAGACGGGACGAATGTCGGAAGGCCCCGACGGCTCGCCGGGCGTATTATCTTCGGGTTCAGACAAGGGGAAATCCGGTCAGTCTTTGCTTCGAATCATATAGCGCATGGGGGCGGCTTTCACCACCCCCAACCGCATCAGGACAGGCCTTTTTCCCTTCGTTTTTCCAGTGACTTAGACCCATTTTGAGGGTTTGCACGAGCAGGCCTGAATCTGGCGGTGAACGGCGCGCTCGCAACGCACCTCAGAACGGGATGTCGTCGTCCATGTCGCTGTTGCGGGCACCGGCGGGCACGGCACGACGCGGCGCCGGGCCGGACGACGTTCCGATC
>CAYVVB010000388.1:0-6666 GCA_964454955.1 uncultured Bradyrhizobium sp.
GAGTATTACCTGAACAACATCCCGTTCTCCGACCATGGCGCGCTGCTCGATCCGCCGACCGAGGATGTGACCGCCCGCTGCATCTCGATGCTGGCCCAGCTCGGCGAGACAGCGCAGGCGAGCACGGCGGTCGCAAGAGCCGTCGACTACCTGCGGAAGACCCAGCTTGCGGAGGGCTCCTGGTACGGGCGCTGGGGCATGAACTACATCTACGGCACCTGGTCGGTGCTTTGCGCCTTGAACGCCGCCGGCGTCAGCCACCAGGACCCCATGATCCGCAAGGCGGCGGATTGGCTGGTATCGATCCAGAACGAGGACGGCGGCTGGGGCGAGGACGCCGTCACTTACCGGCTGGATTACCAGGCCCAGACCCGCGCCCCCTCGACCGCCTCGCAAACGGCATGGGCTTTGCTTGGCTTGATGGCGGCGGGCGAGGTCGATCATCCGGCCGTGGCCCGCGGGGTGCAGTACTTATTAGCAACACAGACCGAAAAAGGGCTGTGGGACGAGCAGCGTTATACGGCAACAGGCTTTCCTCGGGTGTTTTACCTGCGCTACCATGGCTACGCGAAGTTCTTTCCGCTGTGGGCGCTGGCGCGGTACAGGAATCTCAGGAATACCAACAGCAGGGTGGCAGGGGTCGGGATGTGAGACTGGGGGCGGGGGAAGATACGACCGCGGGGAATGGAATTGACCCGCGGCCGGTGCTCATCGTGACAGGTCTGGTGCAAGAGGCCCGTATCGCGGCCGGGCCAGGCATGGTCGTCATTTGCTCAAGTAGCGACCCAAAGCAGCTGCGGGCGCTTCTGACTGTCTTCGATCCGACGACGATCCGCGGCGTGATCAGCTTCGGCGTGGCCGGGGGGCTCGATCCCTCGCTCAAGCCGGGTGACATCGTGCTGGCGACCGAGGTCATGGCCGGCGATGCACGCTGGCTCGCCGGGCTGTCGTTGAACGAAGAGGTCGTCGCGAACCTCGCGCTGCGGCGCCGGCGTGTCGTGCGCGGCGGGCTTGCCGGGGTCGAAGAGGTCGTGGTGGCCAGCGCCCGCAAGGCGGCCCTCTGGCTGCAGACCGGCGCTGCCGCGGTCGACATGGAGAGCCACATCGCCGCGGCCTATGCGGCCGAAGCCGGCCTTCCGTTCGCGGCGCTGCGGGTGATCAGCGATTCGGCCCACCGTTCGCTGCCGGCGCTCGCCAAGTCGGCGATCCGTCCCGATGGCAAGGTGGATCTGCGCAAAATCCTCTCCGGTGTTGCGCGAAACCCGCGTGCGCTCAGCGCGCTGGTCTCCACGGGATTGGATTTCAACCGCGCGCTGCGCTCCTTACGCGGCTGTCGAGGTTTTCTGCTTGGCAGCGAGGGCCTCATCGCGGCGAATCTCTGAGAGCTTCTTCTGGACCTGCTCCGAGAAGATGTACTGCGCCGGCCTCTGCTTGGAGAGGTCGATCTCCGGTGCCATCGGGCCCTCGGTGCGGATGCCGCGCAGCGCCACCCACAGCGCCTTGAACGGATTGGTCAGGGCCGCGGTCGCTGCGGTCGGCTCATAGCCGCAATGCGCCATGCAGTCCGCGCACTTTTCATACTTGCCGGTGCCGTAGGAGTCCCAGTTGGTGGTCTCCATCAGCTCCTTGAAGGTTTTGACGTAGCCTTCGCCGAGCAGATAGCAGGGCTTCTGCCAGCCGAAGATGTTGCGCGCAGGCATGCCCCATGGCGTGCATTCGAAATTCTGGTTGCCGGCCAGGAAGTCCAGGAACAGGCCGGAATGCATGAAATTCCACTTCTTGCCCTTGCCCAACGCAAAGACGTCGCGGAATAGCCGCTTGGTCTTGGTGCGATTGAGGAAGTGCTCCTGGTCGGGAGCCCGCTCATAGGCGTATCCCGGCGACATCGAAACGCCGACGCCGAGCTCGCTGCAGAAGTCGAGATATTTGGCGATCTCTTCGGCCGGATGGCCGTCGAAGATCGTGGCATTGACGTTGACGGCGAAGCCCCTGGCCTTCGCGGCCTTGATCGCCGAGACGGCGCGGTCGAACACGCCCTGCTGCGATACCGCCTTGTCGTGGTGCTCGCGCAGGCCGTCGAGGTGCACCGAGAAAAACAGATAGGGCGACGGTTCGAACAGGTCGAGCTTCTTCTCCAAAAGCAGCGCGTTGGTGCACAGCGAGACGAACTTCTTGCGCGCAACGAGGCCCTTCACGATCTCGCCGATATCCTTGTGGATCAGCGGCTCCCCGCCCGGAATCGCCACCATCGGCGCGCCGCACTCGTCGGCGGCATCCAGGCATTCCTGCACCGTCATGCGGCGATTGAGGATTGCGTCGGGATAGTCGATCTTGCCGCAGCCCGAGCAGGCGAGGTTGCAACGAAACAGCGGCTCCAGCATCAGCACGAGCGGGTAGCGCTTTCGGCCGAGCAGCTTCTGCTTGATGAGATAACTGCCGATACGCAGTTCCTTCAAGAACGGTATTGCCATTACGGTTTCTTTCTCGAATCTAAAACGGTTGACTCTCAACCTGCCGCCAGTTCGGCAGGCAGTCGGAATTCAATGTTCTCTTCCCGGCCCGGGAGTACCGATACCGTGACCGGTCCGATGCGCCGCAGCGCCTCGATCACATGGTCGACCAAGACCTCCGGTGCCGATGCGCCGGCGGTAATGCCGACGGCCTTCGCGTCCCCGAGCCAGTCAGGGTTCAGTTCGCTGCCATCGGCAATCAGGTAGCTTGCGACGCCGGCTTCGGTGCCGATTTCGCGCAATCTGTTCGAGTTGGAGCTATTGGCGGCCCCCACCACCAGGATGACATCCACCAGCTTGCTCAGTTCCCTTACCGCAGTTTGCCGGTTCTGTGTCGCATAGCAGATATCCCGGATATCGGGGCCTTGAATATCTGTAAATTTGTCCTGCAGTGCGCCGATAATGTCCTTTGTGTCGTCCACGCTGAGTGTCGTCTGGGTGATGTAGGCCATGGCGGTATCGGCGGGCAGTTTCAGGGCCTTCACATCCTCGACATTCTGCACCAGCAGGACCGGGCCCGGGACTTGGCCCATGGTGCCCTCGACCTCGGGATGGCCGGCATGCCCGATCAGGATCACGGTCCGGCCTTTCGACATGTAGCGCTTGCCTTGATTGTGGACCTTGGTGACCAGCGGGCAGGTCGCGTTGAGCACCGGTAAACCACGTTCGGCCGCTTCCTCCTCCACCGAACGCGCGACGCCGTGGGCGCTGAACACGGTCACCGCCATAGGCGGCACCTCGGAGAGGTCCTCGACAAAGATCGCGCCCTTGTTCTTGAGGCTTTCGACGACGTATTTGTTGTGCACGATCTCGTGGCGCACATAGACCGGAGGTCCATACTTCTCCAGCGCCCGCTCGACGATCTCGATCGCACGCACCACGCCCGCACAAAATCCGCGCGGCTGCGCAAGATAGACCTGGATGGCACGTCCGTTATTCGCACCCAAACTCATTATCCGCACCTAAACTCATCTTTCACTGCGTCCGCACGGCCTTCGTTGCCTACCTACGGCGCGCATATTTGCAATATCCGCGCCGCCGCCATGTTCCCTGTCTGTCCTGGTTCCAGCCGCGGGCAGACACAAGCCTTGTGTCAAAAATTCATCAGCTCGAAAAGGGCAGATCCTGCTCGGATACGAGCCGCGGCGAGGAGAGGTACTTTGGTACTTAGCGCTAAGCTATGGAGGATAAAGCCTTAAATCCCTCACTTGTTCGTCACTTTACGACCGGCCAATCCCGGCTATATGAGCCGCACTGCCGGGCCCCCGGTCGTTGCGTTCCCACCCGATATGTGCCGCCGCCAGTGGAAAGCGTTCAAGAACCAAGTTAGCCCGGCTCAGGGAACTCTCCTAGCCAGCGAACGTTTCCGGCGAACTCATAAACTTTAGAAAGAAATGAAGTGCTGACAAGTGTCGTCGTCTCGATAGTCAGGACCTGTACCCGGTTTGCCACGCTGACTCTGCTCATCGGACTCGTCCTCGCCATCGGGGCAGGTTTCTACACGGCGCGGCATTTTTCCATCAACACCGACATCAACACGCTGATCTCGGAAAAGCTGGATTGGCGGCAGCGCGATCAGCAGTTCGATCGCGCCTTCGACCGCGACAGCATGATTCTGGGTGTGGTGGAGGCGCCGACCCCCGAACTGACCAGGACCGCGGCGGGGGCCCTGTTTGACAGGTTGAAGGGCGACACCAAGCATTTCCGCTCGATGCAGCCGCTCGGCTGGGGCGATTTCTTCGACAAGAACGGCCTTTTGTTTCTGCCCACCGAGGAGGTCGGCTCGACGACGAGCCAGTTCGAATCCGCAGCCCCCCTGATCGAAATCATGGCAGGCGACCCCTCGATCCGCGGGCTGACCGGCGCGCTGGAAACCGGGCTTGCCGGCGTCAAGCGCGGCCAGGTCAAGCTCGACAACACCGCTCAGCCGTTCAACATGATCGCGCAGACGGTGGAGGACATCCTCAAGACGGGCAACGCCAATTTCTCGTGGCGCGAACTCACCAGTGACACGCCGCTCACCGATTCCGACCGCCGCGCCTTCATCGAGTTCAAGCCGATCCTCGACTACAATGCGCTCGAACCGGGCAAGGACGCGACCGATGCGATACGTGCCGCCGCTGCCGAACTCGATTTTCCAGGGAAATATCAGGCGCGGGTCCGGCTGACCGGGCCGGTGCCGATCGCCAACGAAGAATATTCGACCGTCCAGGAGGGCGCGATCTTCAACGGGATCGGCACCGTGATCGTGGTGCTGTTCATCCTCTGGCTGGCGCTGCGCTCGGCCAAGATCATCCTTGCGGTGTTCATCAACCTCTTCATCGGCCTGTCGATCACCACCGTCGTGGGACTGGCGATGGTGGGCTCGCTGAACCTCTTGTCCGTCGCTTTTGCGGTGCTGTTCGTGGGCCTGGGGGTGGATTTCGGCATCCAGTTCAGCGTCCGGTACCGGTCTGAGCGGTTCAAGAATGACGACCTGAGAGAGGCGCTTCAGGAAGCGGCGCGCCGTGCCGCGGTGCCGCTGTCGCTCGCCGCGATGGCGACTGCGGCCGGCTTCCTCTGCTTCATGCCGACCGACTACAGGGGCATTTCCGAGCTCGGCCAAATTGCCGGCGTCGGCATGCTGTTTGCGTTCTTCTCGAGCATCACCGTGTTACCGGCGCTCCTGAAGCTGCTCAATCCGCCCGGCGAGAAGGAGCCGGTCGGCTATTCCTTTCTCGCGCCGGTCGATCATTTCCTGGAGAGGCATCGCGTGCCCATCGTCGCCGGCACGCTCGTGGTGGCGCTTGCGGGATTGCCGCTGCTCTACTTCATGCGGTTCGACTTCAACCCGATGCATTTGCGCAATCCGAACGCCGAATCCATCGCGACCTATCTGGACCTGCGCAAGGATCCCAACACCGGCGCAAGCGCCATCGACGTGCTGACCCATTCCGATGCCGATGCCAGGCAGATAAAGGCACGTCTTGAGAAACTGCCGGAAGTGTTGCGCGTGATGTCGCTGGACAGTTTCGTGCCCGAAGACCAGGGGGCGAAGCTGAAGCTGATCGCGCAAGCCGCGAAAGCTCTCAATCCCGCGCTCAATCCGGACTCGATCGATCCGCCGCCGTCCGACCAGGAGAATGTGGACGCGCTGAAGAGCTCGGCGGAAGCCCTGCGCCGGACCGCGGGCGAGGAGAAGGGGCCGGGGGCGATCGCCAGCCGCAGGCTGGCGGACGCGCTCGAAAAGCTCGCAGCGGCCAATCAAGAGACGCGCAACAAGGCGCAGGCGATTTTCGTCACGCCGATGAACGTCGTGTTCGACCAGATGCGGAGCGCGTTGCAGGCGCAGCCGATCAGCCTGAACACGCTGCCGCCCGAGCTCGTGGCGGCCTGGAAGAGCAAGGACGGATTGATGCGGGTCGAGGCGCTGCCGCGCGGTGATCCCAACGACAACGAGAACTTGCGCAAATTCGCCAGCGCCGTGCTCGCCGCCGAACCGACCGCGATCGGCGGGCCGGTCTCGATCCTGAAATCGGGCGACACCGTGGTGAACGCCTTCATCCATGCCGGAGTTTATGCGCTCGTCGTGATCAGCCTGTTGCTGTGGATCACGCTGCGTCGGATCACCGACGTGCTGATGACGCTGGTTCCGCTGCTCGTGGCCGGCGCGGTGACGATGGAAATCTGCGTGCTGATCGGGCTGCCGCTCAACTTCGCCAACATCGTGGCGTTGCCGCTTCTGCTCGGCATCGGCGTTGCCTTCAAAATCTATTATGTCACGGCCTGGCGCTCGGGCAGGACAAACCTGCTGCAGACCAGTCTGACGCGGGCGATCTTTTTCAGCGCGCTGACGACGGCAACCGCCTTCGGCAGTCTGTGGCTGTCGAGCCATCCCGGAACGTCGAGCATGGGCAAGCTGCTCGCGCTCTCACTGGTGACGACGCTTGCGGCCGTCTTGCTGTTTCAGCCGGCGCTAATGGGCAAACCCCGCGATATCAGGGAGTAGACAGATATCGCCGACCGGATCGGCCGGATGGGCGGCGGCATGCTTCTGCCCGGTCGTGGCGGAGCCGGTGGTTTTCGGGGCGGGAGCCGCGGTTTTGGGAGCGCTTCCCTTGGCCATGCTGTTCGCGGCGCTGGCGGGGATCGGCGGCGCCACGCGCGTCCAGGTTTC
>CAYVVB010000389.1:0-11128 GCA_964454955.1 uncultured Bradyrhizobium sp.
GCCGCAACCGCCGCATCTTCGCTTTCGAACTCGACGACATAGAAGCCGAGCAACTGCTCCTTGGTCTCGGCGAAGGGGCCATCGAGCACGCTGCCCGCGCCGGGCCCGCGCAAGGTCCGCGCCTTCCTCGTCGTGCCGAGGCGCGCCGCCGGCCCGAGCCTGCCATCGTGGTTGATCCGCTCATGGACCTTGCCGAGATCGGCCATCACCGCCGCGTCCTCCTCCTGCGTCCACGACATCACCTCGGCTTCGACGTGATAGGCGAGAATGGCGTAAAGCATGACCTCATCCCTTTATGGCCTGGATTGACCTCTGGCCCCAGGACGTTCTGCCCCGGTCCGTTCCGACACGGTGAAAATGTTGTCCCCGGCGGAAAGGCGGCCGTACCTCGCAAAAAGCGCGGCGGGATCGCTCCCGCCGCGCTCAACTGTTGCAACTCGCTGGTCCAGGCGCTTGAGGGCGCCGTCGCCAGGCTCGAACGCGCCTAGCGGGCGACCTCAGCGAGGTGCCAGCGCTTGAGATCAGACACTGGATCACCTCCTTTCGTTGTTAATGGGACTACGAATATAGGCGCCCGCGGCCGCTCGTTAAAGGCGCCCCGGTGGAAAACCGGCCATGGGGATGGTTGAAGCCTGGCGGGCGGCCATGCTAGGGGATGCTTGCCAGATGATCCTTCAGATGATCCATGGCGCGATCCTGCATGGGATCCGTGGTGCGCGGGTGTAGCTCAATGGTAGAGCAGCAGCCTTCCAAGCTGAATACGAGGGTTCGATTCCCTTCACCCGCTCCAGTCTTTTTCAAGACTTATGCCTCCTTGAATAACTCCCGCCCATTGCTGAAGTGACCTGCGCTGCCCCTCGGTCGAGTGGCCGTCCCTTCCGGAAATCCCCTTAAGCAAACGACCCAAATTTCGAGAGCCGGCCCGCTCTGGTATTTCGACGGCACCAACAACATGAGGCTCGATTTCGCTGGCCTTGGTGAGCGTCAGGCTGTTCGGCGCACACGCTCGGGACTGCTATCGAAACGTAAGACCGGTAGTGGCGCGCATTACCAGATAAGTTCCCCTGGAGATTTTGATGCAGGACCGTCTGTTATCCCATGCTCGACAGGCTCCGGAAGAGGCGTGGGCTGCAAAGCTTGAGCGGCAAGTATGTGCTTGGAAAGCTGCGCGCTCGCAACGCATGAGCGTCACCGACGCTGGAGCGCTTGTTGTTCGCCGCCCGAGGAGAGGCATCATCTTCGACGCCGCGAGCACAACCGAGAGGCGAGCTTGATGAAGATCAACGCCCTCGGCCATCAGTTGCCCAATCATGTGATTGTGGAATGGCAGCCCATAGAAACTGCACCCTATGACGTCGATCTGGCGTTGGCCGTGATCGATCATGAGGGAGTGCATGCGCTCGTTTTTCCCTGCCGCCGCATCCCCGCCGGCTGGCTCAAATCCGAGAACAACCGCTGGGTCGGGGTTGATCCGACGCATTGGCGGAAATGGCGGTGATCGAACCCGGCGCCGGGAGGCTCGCGGATATGGTGCCGGCGGTGGAAATCGGGTAACTTTCCCCTCGCTGCCCGGCGGGAGGGCGTCATGCACCGGTTCGTCGTCCGCGAAAATGTCGATCACTACCTCGGTATCTTGAATTCCGACGTCCTTCTCACCCCGGAGAAGAGAGAAGTGATCGTCAAGCTCCTGATCACCGAGCTGGATAAATTGTCTCATGACCCGGACCAGCTTGCGTTTATCGAAACGACAGCGGCGAAGTGTCGGGAGCGCCTGAAGCAAGTGCGCGCTCGGCGTGGCGCTACCGCGGCGGATCGCGCAAATGCCGCGCAGTTGGTCGCGAACGTGAAGGCCGCCCAAGGTTTGCTGGACGACTTTTGTCATCGGTTGAGAACCGAGATGAGCTGTCGCCATTAGCGGTCCACGGGGTTTTTCGTCCAGAATTGACTAAGGTGCGATCTTGACCGGGCTCCCATTGAGAAGCCGGACCAGATCGTCAAAATTCCTCGCGTCAGGGCCCTGCAGGTCGAACACGCCATCGTGCCGCGCGCCCAACATCGCAAGGTCGCTCTAGTCGTCCCGGCCCTCCGGCACGATGGTAAGGCGATATGCTATTTCCGTTGAGCCATCGAAAGTCTCGAGCAACGTATCGCAGACCGGGCAGCGATATTCGCCCGGCTGGCCATGCTGCGACGATAGCTCGATGCGCAGAAAGCCAGCGCCACATTCGGGACAGGTGACATCGACTTCATTCATCGTGCGATGATCGTGCCGTTGCGCGGGAAAGATCAAGGCGTCAAATTTTCGATGCCGGTCACACTGTCGTCATGGACCGGCAGCCGATAACCTCGGAATCCTCCGCTCGCATTCTGGATTCGTCGTGATCGACCTGTACGGCCGCGCGCGCTCGCGGACCCGGCCGTCGGCTTCATCCATGCCAGGCTGAATGCGGGTGTTCGATCCCGCCGTCCGCCCCAAACAAGCCCAAATATTTGGCGACCATTTTCAATCCGTCGATGGCTCGCGCGACGTTCCCGTCGCAGCGTGCTTGCGCCTTTTTCGATCCCAAGCTAACCACGGATTGATATCCTGCCTGCCGCCTTGGGGGGAACCGCGCGGGAATGACTGTCCAGATCGAATCCGGGCGCAAGCCCTATCTCGATGGCGTGCGCGGGGTTGCGGCGTGCGTCGTCTTCTTCAACCATTTGCTGCTTGCGCTGACGGGCGGCTCCTGGATCTTCAACGGGAGCGCGGCGGTCTGCATCTTCTTCGTGCTCAGCGGATTTGTGCTCTCCGAGCTTGGCCAGCATTCGGGATTGAGTTTCCCCGCGCAGGTGATTCGGCGCTATCTGCGGCTGATCGGTCCGATGCTGATGACGTCCTTGCTTGCTTGGGCACTGCTCGCGCTGGGCGCCTATCGGAACCAGGAGGCTGCAACCCTCGTCGACAGCTGGTGGCTCGGCAACTGGTACAAGTTCGCGCCGTCCTTTCCCGGGATGATCGAGGAGACGCTCTACGGCGTCTTTGTCTCCGGTCGTTCCGACTACAACTGCAATCTCTGGACGATGCGGCCGGAGCTGATCGGCAGCGTTCTGGTGTTCCTGGTCAGCGCCGTTGCCTCCACCCGGCGCCTCAGGCTGCTGGGCCATCTCGCCATCGGCCTTTATTTCTGGTCGGACTACGTGGCGCTTTTTCCGGTCGGCGCGCTGCTGCACGATTTCCATCCCGAACTGGAGCGCTGGGTGGGGCGGCTCTGGGCCAAGGCTCCCATCTTTCTGTTCGGCCTGTTCCTCTGCGCCGCTCCGCAAAAGTACCTGCATCTGTTGCACTTCCCGGCGGTCGACGGCGTATTTTGGCACAAATTGGCTGCGACGCTCGTGGTCGGCGCGGTGCTGCACTGGTCCTTGTTGCAGGGCCTGCTTGGCAGCGCGCCGGGCAGGCTGCTCGGGCGGATTTCATTCGTTCTCTACCTGATCCACGTGCCGATCATCTGCAGTCTGACGTCATGGATGGTCCTGACGCTGCCGGTCGGCATCGCGCGCGTCGGCGCGGGAGCGACAACCGCAGTCGTTGTCTTCGCGGTTTCGATCGCAACCTATCGCTATATGGATCAGATGCCGACGCGGTGGTCGCGCGCGGCCGGCTATTGGTTCGATTCGCTTCTGGCCCGCCGCCCGGCCCAGGAGGCGACCCAGCTCTGAGCGGATTACGCAAGAGGCGCCCTCAATCACCGATCCGTTGAAGAAACTCGAACGTCCAGCTAACGCCGCCGGGCGAAAAGTTCAGGCTGCCGTTGCCGTTCAGGGCGCGGGGCACGATCTGCTCGATCACCACGCGTCCGAAGCCTCGCCGTTGCGGCGGTGTCACCGGGGGGCCGCCCTTTTCGGACCAGGAAAATCGGATTCTGTCCTGTGCTTTTTCCGAGTGCCAGCGGATCACGACCTCGCCGCCGGGCGTCGATAACGCGCCGTGCTTTGACGCGTTCGTCGCCAGCTCGTGCAACGCCAGGCCGAGATGCTGCACCGCATCGGGTTTCAGCACGATCGACGGCCCGGCCGCGTCGATCCGCCGCGAGTTGGCCTCGTCGAAGGGGCGCATCTGCGCCGATACCAGGTCGTGGACTCTGGCGCCGCGCCAGCTGTCCTTGACCAGGAGATCATGACAATGCGCCAGCGCCTGCAGCCGCTCCTGAAAGCGGGCCTGGTACTGCTTGACGTCGCCGGCATACTGTGCCGTCTGGTTGGCGACCGCCACGACGACGGCGAGCAAGTTCTTGGTACGGTGTGAAAGCTCCTCGATGATGAAGCGGATGTGCTCCTCGCGCCGCTTCTGCTCGCTGATGTCGATATGGGTGCCAATCCACCCGGTGACGGCCGAAGTTGCGTCGCGCAGCGGAACAACCCGGGTCAGGAAGGGACGATATTGTCCGTCCTTTCCGCGCAGCGACAACTCCATCTCGAATGCCGCGCCGGTGCGCAGCGACTGCGCCCAGCGGCTGGCCGCATCCTGCTGCGAGACGGGGGCGAGAAGCGCTTGCCAGTCGCCGGCACCGCGGTCACCCGCCGGCGCCCCGGTATAGTCGGACCATTGGCTGTTGATCCAGAAGATCGCACCGTCCGCATTCGCCATCCAGACCAGTTGCGGAATGGCGTCGGCCAGCGTGTGGAATTGCCGCTCGCTTTCCAGGAGCGCGCCCTCGGCGCGTTTGCGCTCGGTGATCTCTTCGGCCGCGACATTGATACCGAGGACCTCGCCGGCGGGGCCTCGCATCGGATGCCAATAGGTGATCCACGTCCGATTTTCGTTCACGTCGGGGCGCTGGCCGGCGACCTCGATCCCGGTCACCGGCTCGCCGGTCTCGATGATCGAACGGACGATCGCCTCGACCGAGTCGGCCAGGGCCGGCACGCATTCCCGCACCGTTCGTCCGATATGCCCCTCAATGGAAATGCCGCAGATTTCGGTCAGCCGCTGGTTGATTTGCAGGTACCGGCAATCCGTCGACAGGAATGCGAGCCCGATGGGCGCGGTATCGTAGATCGACTGTAACGCCGGCTGGGCGGCGAACGTCAGGCCGGGCAAGGGGTGGCCCGGCGGGTCGGTCTTGTCTTCGGGGCGACCTTCGACGGGCACAGAGTGCTTCTCCCGCGATTCCCGATCCGCAAGCCCCCCGGTTCACAAGCCTACACCTCTTTACGGCTGTAATGTCAACGGATGTCGCCCTCCCGGTGCGCGGGCATTCGGGCCGGCGCCCGCGTTTATTTTTTGGCAAATTGATTGGAATAGAGAGGCAGTGTATCAAAACTGCGCATGATGGATTGCGGGACATAAAAATGGCCGAAGCGGACTTGGACAGTGTCATTCGGTCGATTGCGAAAAAGCAGATTCAGGTCCTGACGGACGCAGCCAAAAAGCGGCATGGCCGCTTCATGGGCATGGCGGCAAAGGCGAAGGACAAGGACACGAGGGCGCATTACCGGCACCTCGCCAGGACGACGCAGCAATTGGCCGCCGCGGCGGCGCGGCGGCTGCAGATCACGGCGGAGAATACGGCCTACAGCTACGCGCGATCGATCAAGAAGGCTGCGGAAGAACAGCCGGCAGCGGCGCCCGCCAAGAAGGAAGCCGCCCGGAAGAACAAGAAGAAGGCCTGACGCCAAATTGGCCTGCGGCCTCGACCCTGAGGGAACCGGGCCGAGGGGTCGCGGCCCGGCGGGCCGCAAGCCGGTACCAGGCGGGGCGCCGTGGCGCGGCAGGCAAATGGGCCTCTGTGGCCAATGCAATGCAATCCCACGCAAAAATAGTGTATCCGCAAGGCGGGACGGTTCGGCGCCTTGCGCTCGTACCCGCATCCCCAAAACCCCGATTCCGGAGGAAGCTTCATGTCGGCCTTGCCGCTTTCTGGCATCAAGATTCTTGACCTGACGCGCGTGCTTGCAGGACCGCTCTCGGCGCAGATGCTGGGCGATCTCGGCGCCGAGGTGATCAAGATCGAGCGGCCGGGGACCGGCGATGACGCGCGCGCCTTCGGCCCGCCTTACCTCGCCGACCCGCAAGGCAAGGAGAACAACAACAACTCCTTCTATCTCTGCGCCAACCGCAACAAGAAGTCGCTCACGGTCAATATCGCCAAGCCAGAGGGGCAGGCGATCATTCGCGAACTCGCTAGCGACTGCGACGTCTTCATGGAGAACTACAAGGTCGGCGATCTCAAGCGCTATGGCCTCGACTACCCTTCGATCCGCGCGGTCAATCCCGGCGTCATCTATTGCTCCGTGACCGGCTTCGGCCAGACCGGGCCTTACGCGCCGCGCGCGGGCTATGACGCGATCTTCCAGGCGATGGGCGGGTTGATGAGCGTCACCGGCCACATGGACGGCGAGCCGGGTGCAGGTCCCATG
This sequence comes from uncultured Bradyrhizobium sp., assembly GCA_964454955.1. Lineage (GTDB taxonomy): Bacteria > Pseudomonadota > Alphaproteobacteria > Rhizobiales > Xanthobacteraceae > Bradyrhizobium. Next base: position 6,400 of record CAYVVB010000389.1, read on the forward strand.
AAGGTCGGCCCGTCGATCGTCGACTACATGACCGGCATGAACACCTCGATCGGCATCCTGGCTGCGCTCTATCACCGCAAGGCCAATGGCGGGGAGGGGCAGCATATCGATGTCTGCCTGCTGGATACGGTGATCGCCTCGCTGTCGCATTACGCACAGATCTATCTCGTCAACGGCAAGTCGCCGCCGCGACGCGGCACCTGGGGCAATGGCGGCATGCCGGCCGGCGTGTTCCGCTGCGCCGATGGCGAACTGATGCTGGTGGTGGGCAACGACGCGCAATTCGCCCGCACCTGCGCGGTGCTGGGCGAACCGGAGCTCGCGCAAAATCCGAAATTCCTCAAGAACAACGACCGCGTCGTCCACGGCAAGGAGATCATGGCGATCTTCGCGGGTCTGTTCCTGAAGAACAAGGTCGGCCACTGGCTGGAGGAGCTCGAGAAGGCCGGCGTGCCGTGCGGCCCCGTAAACGATTTCGCGCAGGTGTTTGCCGACGAGCATGTGCGCTCGCGCGGCATGGAGGTGAAGGTCGACCACCCCTTCGAGCATTCACTGTCGCTGATCCGCAACGCGCTGACCTTCTCCGGCACGCCGGTAAGAGAGTATCGCTACCCGCCACGTCTCGGCGAGCACACCGGCGAGATCCTGTCCTCGAAGCTCGGCTATGACGCGGCGAAGATCGAAAACCTGAGGAAAGCGGGCGTGATTTAGTTGTAGGCGCATTTGCGCCGCACTCACTATTGAACTCGGCATTGCTTCGGTGGCGGCACTCTTCGCTTTGCCCGCCCTGCGGACTTTGGTCCCGTCATTCGGGGCGATGCGCAGCATCGAACTATGGTGCGCAAGTGCGCACCTGAGAATCTCGAGATTCCGGGTCTGGTCCTTCGGACCATCCCGGAATGACGGTGCAGAACTCTAGCGCATCACCGCCTTGGCCGGCGTCTTGCCCGCGGTCTCGCCGGCGGTCAGCGCCATCACCGCGACCTTCACCACGCGCTCGATCACGGCCTCGACGTCGTCGACGTCGCATTTGCCTTCCGACAGCTTCGTCAGCCGCTCGGCGTCGCGCACGGTCTGCTGCGCCATGGCGAGCGCGAAGTGCAGGCCCCAATAGAGATCGACATCGCTGCAGTCGGGTAGCGCGCGGGCCATCGCGGCGACGAATTTCCGCAAATGATCGATCTCCCGGTTCCGGATGCGCCGGATCGCCGGAACGGACTCGATATTGACCCGGATCATGAAGCGGGCCGCGGTCGAGTGCTGACTGTCGGGACCGAGGCAGCCGCGCAGCGTCGGGCCGACGAGCGCGCGCAGAATGTCGGAAATATCCGCGCGCGGGCCGCCTTTTTCTTCCGCCGCACGCAATTGACGCAACCGCTCGCGGTTGAGCTGCAGGCTGCGGGTGACGAACAGTTCCGCGATCAGCTCGTCCTTGGAGCCGAAATGATAGTTCACCGCCGCGAGATTGACGTTCGCTTCGGCGACGATGTCGCGCAGCGTCACGTCGCCGAAACCACGATCGGCATAGAGCCGCTCGGCGGCAGCGAGGATCGCGGACCGGGTCTGGTCGCTCGCCATGTCTTCAATCCAAGTTGGCGGCACGTCATTCCGGGGCGCGCGAAGCGCGAGGCCGGAATCTCGCGGATAACTTCTGGATTCCGGGTTGCGCTGCGTGTCGCCCCGGAATGACGGAAGTAGCGGGGCGTTGCATTTCAAACAATTGTATGAAACTATCGTTTGAGAGCCGGTCTTGTCAATGCGCGCATTCCGCGCGGCGGCAAACCGGATCCTCCCGGTTCTGGCACGCGCTTGGCGCGAAGCGCCTGCGGGCGCAGAGCCGGGGGGAACATGAGTAGCGGCCCAACGTCTAGGGAAAAGGGCAAAGGAGCGTCCCATGGATTTCACGATGTCGCCGAAGCAGAAGGAGTGGCTCGAGCGCGTGCAGTCGTTCATGACCAAGCATGTGCGTCCGGCCGTTCCCACCTATCAGAAGCAGGATGCCGAGGGGCCGCGCTGGAAGGTGATCCCGGTCCTCGAGGAGCTGAAGAAGAGGGCGCGGGCCGAGGGCCTCTGGAACATGTTCATGCCGCCGTCCTCGCACGAGGACGATGAATTCCGCGGCGCGGGATTGACCAATCTCGAATACGCCTCGCTTGCCGAGGAGATGGGCCACATCGGCTGGGCCTCAGAAGTGTTCAACTGCTCGGCGCCTGACACCGGCAATATGGAAGTGCTGATCCGCTACGGCACCAAGGAGCAGAAGCGGCAGTGGCTGCGCCCGCTGATGGACGGTGAGATCCGCTCCGCCTTCCTGATGACGGAACCGGCCGTGGCCTCATCGGATGCCACCAATATCGAGACCCGGATCGAGCGCGACGGCGATCATTACGTCATCAACGGCCGCAAATGGTGGTCGTCGGGTGTCGGCGATCCGCGCTGCAAGATCGCGATCCTGATGGGCAAGACCGATCCGAAGGCCGCCAGGCACCAGCAGCAGTCGCAGATCCTGGTCCCGCTCGACAGCAAGGGCATCACGGTCGAGAAGATGCTCCCGGTTTTCGGTTACGACGATGCCCCGCACGGCCACGCCCAGGTGCTGCTGGAGAACGTGCGCGTTCCCGTCAGCAACCTGTTGCTCGGCGAGGGCCGCGGCTTCGAGATCGCGCAGGGGCGGCTCGGCCCGGGCCGCATCCATCACTGCATGCGCACCATCGGCAAGGCCGAAGAGGCGCTGGAGAAGATGGTGAAGCGGCTGAACTCGCGCGTCGCGTTCGGCAAGAAGATCGTCGAGCACTCGATCTGGGAGCAGCGCATCGCCGAAGCTCGGATCGACATCGAGATGAACCGGCTGCTCTGCCTGAAAGCCGCCGACATGATGGACAAGGTCGGCAATAAGACCGCGCAGCTCGAGATCGCCATGATCAAGGTCGCAGCGCCGCGGATGGCGCTGAAGATCATTGACCAGGCGATCCAGGCCTTCGGCGGCGCCGGCGTGTCCGACGAAGCCGGGCTCGCGCGCGACTACGCCTCGATGCGGACCATGCGCCTGGCGGATGGCCCCGATGAAGTGCATTGCCGCGCCATTGCCAGACTTGAACTTCGGAAGTATGCAAACGCTCCGGTGAGGTGAAAAGGGAGAGGCGCGTGGCCTCCCCAGCCGTCATTCCGGGAAGGTCCGAAGGACCAGACCCGCAATCTCGAGATTCCGGGTTCGCCTCTATCGAGGCGCCCCGGAATGACGAACGATAAAGTCAGGGAGCGCCACCGTGGCCGACGGTGCCAGAAAAGACGAAGAGTTTTCGGGCACGAAGCCCGTCGAGGAGCGGCATCGCATCGATGAAGCGAGCCTCGACCGCTGGATGTGCGAGCACGTCGAGGGCTATGCCGGCCCGCTGACCGTCCTGCAGTTCAAGGGTGGCCAGTCCAACCCGACCTACCGGCTCGATACGCCGGGCCGTTCCTACGTGATGCGGCGCAAGCCGTTCGGCAAATTGCTGCCGTCGGCGCATGCGGTGGATCGCGAATTTCGCGTCATCTCCGCGCTCGGCAAACAGGGCTTTCCGGTCGCGCATGCCTACGCGCTCTGCACCGACGACAGCGTGATCGGCGCGGCCTTCTACATCATGTCGATGGAAGAGGGCCGGGTGTTCTGGGATCCCACCTTGCCGGGCCAGCCGCCGGAGGCGCGGCGCAAGATCTTCACCAGCAAGATCGAGACGCTGGCGCTGCTGCACATGTACGATCCCGAAACGATCGGGCTCGGCGACTTCGGCAAGCCCGGCAACTATTTCGCACGGCAGGTCGATCGCTGGACCAAGCAGTACCGCGCGTCGGAAACGCAGCACATTCCCGAAGTCGAGAAGCTGATCGAGTGGCTGCCGAAGACACTTCCCGTACAGAAGCGCGTCACCATCGTCCATGGTGACTACCGGCTCGACAACATGATCTTCCATCCGACCGAGCCGCGGGTGATCGCGGTGCTCGATTGGGAATTGTCGACGCTCGGCGATCCGATGGCGGACTTTACTTATCTCCTGATGCAATGGATCATGCCGGGGCTCGACGGCGTCGATCTCAAGCCGCTCAACATTCCCACCATGGAAGAGGCCGCGCAGATCTACTGCGATTACACCGGCATGGCGCTGCCCGACCTCAACTGGTACTTCGCCTACAACCTCTTCCGCCTCGCCGGCATCACGCAGGGCATCGCTGGCCGCATCCGCGACGGCACCGCCGCCAACGCCAAGGCGATCGAATCCGCCAAGCGCACCGTGCCGCTTGCCAAAGCGTCATGGGATTACGCGCAAAGGGCTGGCGCGGTCTGAGAACAGGAGCGTGTCGAGAGGCGCGCCCTTTTCGTTTGATATTCCAATCATTTGATAGTCCAGCCCGACAGCAGCGTAAGGCTGATTAGCGAAGCGTAATCCGCCACTCTCCGAAATGGCGGGTTACGCCTGCGGCTAACTTGCCTACGACATTCTACGAGTTTGATTCGCCCGTCGCGTTAAAGTGCCGCAGGCCGTCGGCTTGCGCCGTCGGGCAAATCAGAAGCATCGTCCCGCGCATCCTGTCCCGGCACGAGGGGCGCATCGCGATCGTCACGACACGCGGGGCAGGTGGCGGTGGACGCGAAGGTGCTGTCTGACGAGCGGCACCATCGCGGACGGCGAAGTCGTGTGGTTCTGGCACACCCATGCAAGTGCCAAGTAGGCGACGATGCTTCGCATCG
>CAYVVB010000390.1:0-14493 GCA_964454955.1 uncultured Bradyrhizobium sp.
GGGCGCCGCGGAACGGCGGCTGGTTCGGACCGATCAACTGTACATCGATGTATCCATCTCTATCTGTCTCTCTTGAGCCCAATCGCATGCTGCAGCGCGTCGCCATTTGCCTGATCTTCGCCAGCGCGATCGTCTTCGCCGGCGCCGCGGAGGCGCGGCGGCATCAGATCAATCCGATCCCGTTCTCCCATGAACCATGCAGCGTATTCGACAACAGGCCGTGCACGCCGCAGTTCTGCGGCGTGTTCAATCACGGGCCCTGCATTCCCGAGATCGAGTACCCCTACGGCCAAAATCTCCAGGTGACGGTTCAAACCGTCCCATCAAAGGAGGACGCGGCGAAATACCAGAAGCCGGATCATGACCTCGACACCATAGGCGATCTCTTCGCGGCCTTGCGCTCCTGCTGGACGCCGCCGCCGGCCGGGCAGGCGCGCGAGGGCATGCAGATGTCGGTGCGTTTCAGCTTCAAGAAGTCCGGCGAACTGATCGGTCCGCCGCGGCTCACCTTCGCCACCGCCGGCGCACCGGCCGATGCTCGAGCGGCCTATCTGAAGGCCATCAACGACTCGCTTGACGCCTGCCTGCCGCTGAAATTCACGTCCGGCCTTGCCGGTGCGCTCGCGGGGCGGCCGATCATGATCCGCTATGTGGACAATCGCGATCTGGGCAAGGCGTCGTCGGAGAACAAGTGATGCTTGCGGGCGCGCCTCGCGCGAGATTTCGAGGCTAGGCCTCTCGGGCCAGACCCGAAAATGACGGCATTGGTGTTGGAGTTCCCAAAATGATAGGCAGTGGGCGATAGAAGCGACGCTGAAGGGGAGAACCGTCGTGGGACTGTTGGTGATGATTCTGGGGCTGGTGCTGCTTTTGGGCGCCCATGTCCTGACGGCGCAGCGCGATACCCGCGGTCGACTGATCGCCTCCATGGGAGAGGGACCTTACAAGATCGCCTATTCGCTGGTGTCGCTTGCGGGGCTTGCGCTGATCGTCTGGGGCTTTGCGCATTATCGCGCAACGGGATGGATCCAGGTCTGGACGCCGCCGACGTTTCTCAAGCACATCAATATGGCGCTGATGCTGCCCGCTGTGATCCTGGTGGTGGCGGCCTATGTCCGGGGGCGAATCTACGCCACGGTGAAACACCCGATGCTGGCGGGGGTTAAATTGTGGGCGTTCGGCCATCTGCTGGCCAACGGCGATCTCGGTGGCATCGTGCTGTTCGGCTCGTTCCTGGCGTGGGCCGTATATGACCGGATTTCGCTCAAACGCCGGACCGATCCCGGCGCACCGCCGATTCCTGTGGGCGGAGTCAGCAACGATTTGATCGCGGTCGCGGTCGGCTTTGTCGCCTATCTCGCGCTCGCCTTTGCGTTTCACCCTGTGGTAATCGGCGTCCCCGTGGTCGGGAATTAACTGGAGTCGAGTCATGTCGGTGCAATCAGCTATCAGGCGCAAGACCGCGCCGGACATTCGCGCCCGGAAGGGCGGCGATCCGATCGTGATGCTGACCTCCTATCACGCTCATACCGCCGCGCTGGTCGATCGGCATTGCGATGTCATCCTGGTCGGAGATTCCTTGGGCAACGTCATGCACGGTTTCGAAACGACCGTGCCGGTCACGCTCGAGATGATGATCCTGCAGGGAAGCGCGGTCATGCGCGGCTCGCGGCAGGCCCTGGTCGTGGTCGATATGCCCTTCGGCTCCTACGAGGCGTCGAAAGAGCAGGCGTTCCAATCCGCCGTGCGCATCCTGAAGGAAACGCAGTGTGGCGCGGTCAAGCTGGAAGGCGGCACGCGGATGGCGGAGACGATTGCCTTTCTCGCAGAGCGCGGGATTCCGGTCATGGGCCACATTGGGCTGACGCCGCAATCGATCAACACCCTCGGCTCCTTTCGCGCGCTGGGCCGCGAAGAGGCGGCCTGGCAGGGAATCGAAGCCGACGCGCGCGCCGTCTCGAATGCCGGCGCGTTTTCGGTTGTGGTCGAGGCGGTGGCCGAACCGCTGGCGCGGAAGATCACGCAGTCCATTTCCATTCCCACCATCGGCATCGGCGCCAGTGCCGCCTGCGACGGACAGGTGCTGGTGCTGGAGGACATGCTCGGCCTGTCGCCACGCACGCCGAAATTCGTCCGCCGCTACGGCAATCTCGGTGGCGCGATCGAGGCGGCGATCGAGGCCTACGCGCGGGATGTACGTTCGCGCGCCTTTCCAGGGCCGGAACACACCTATGAGATGAAAACCAAGGGTTGACGGGAGGGGCCGTCCGCGCGTTAAGGCTTTGATGATGCTCAGTTTGCCTTGCCACCGCCATATCCATAGGCTATCGCGCCGCTGGCAGTGGGGATGGGCCAGCAGGCCCGGGATGCCGGCCGGCTTTGTGATGCGGCGGCCATGGGAACCTTAAGTGTCTGAATTATTTGACGAAGTCGACGAGGAAGTGCGTCGCGAACAGCTCAAGAAGCTGTGGGACAAATATTCGATCTACATTATCGGCGCGGCGCTTCTGGTCATCGCTGCGATCGGTGGCTGGCGCGGCTACCAATATCTGGAGGCCAAGAAGGCGGCCCAAGCGGGCGACGCCTTCAACAGGGCGGTCGAGCTTTCCGACCAGAACAAGCCTGCCGAGGCGCAGGCCGCCTTTGCCCAGCTCGCGGCCAGCGCCCCGGGCGGTTATCGGGTGCTGGCGCGGTTTCGCGCCGCCGCCGAGGAGGTGGGCCGCGATCCCAAGGCCGCTGCCAAGGCATTCGACGACATTGCTGCTGATCACAGCGTCGGTGCCCAATTCCAGGCGCTGGCCCGGCTGCGCGCCGCCGGCCTGCTGGTCGACAGCGCGAGCTATGCCGAGATGAAGCAGCGGCTCGAGCCCGACACCGCGCCCGGCTCGATCTTTCGCCACAGCGCGCGCGAACTGCTGGCGTTGTCGGCTTGGCGCGCCAACGATACCAGCGCGACCCGGCAGTGGCTGGACATGATTGCGCTTGACGCCGAAACGCCGCCGACAGTGCGCCAGCGCGCGGAAGCGCTGCAGGCGTTGCTGCCGCCGGTCGCCAAGAGCTAGACGAGAGCTGAACGAGAGCCGCAGGATCAAAGCTTGACCGGGGGACCAACCATGCGCCGCGCGCAACGCCTGATCGCAGCTGCCGTACTCGTTGCGCTGACGGGGGCACTCGGCGGCTGCTCAGGCGGATTCGGCAATTGGGATCCGTCCGACCTGCTCGATTTCCTCGACACCAAGAAGAAGCTCCCGGGCGAGCGCAAGCCGGTGTTCCCCGACGGCGTGCCCGGACTGGAGCAGGGCGTGCCCAAGGAGCTTTACAAGGGCGAGGTCGAAAAACAGCAACAGGAGGACGCCGCCCAGGCTGCCGCCGCGGCGCAGCCGCCTGCCAATCCACCGCCGCCGGAACAGCCGGAGGCGAAGTCGAAACAGGCGAAGGCGAAGAAGGGCAGGCCGCCCGCGAGCACGAGCAACGCCCCGGCCGCCGGCTCTGCAGCAGAGTCCGACGGCGAAGCCCAGGCCGCCGATGGGACGGCAGCCGCCGTTCCGCCGCCACCCAAGGGCAAGAAGCTTGCCCACCATAAGCGCACGACGGCGCCGCCGGCGGCGGATGCGTCGACCGAGCCGTCGGATCAGCCGGCCCAGCAACCGGCGCCGCCGCCGGCCCAATCCGCGCAGCAATCGCCGCCGCCGTTCCCCGCGCCGCTGCCGAGCGGCAGCTTTACGCGATAGTCTCTTTCATTCGCTAATTTGACATGCGCCCGCGAACCGGCGCACGGATCGTCCATGTCGTTCACGATCGCCATTATCGGCCGGCCCAATGTCGGCAAATCGACCCTGTTCAACCGTCTGGTGGGGCAGAAGCTTGCGCTGGTCGACGACGAGCCTGGCGTCACCCGCGACCGCAGGGAAGGCGAGGCGAAGCTCGGCGATCTCGCCTTCCGCGTGATCGATACCGCGGGTCTCGATGAGGGCCCCAGGGGCTCGCTGACCGCGCGGATGCAGGAGCAGACGGAAGCCGCCATCCGGCAGGCCGATGCGCTGATGTTCGTCATGGACGCCCGCGCCGGGCTGACGCCGGCCGACCGGGCCTTTGCCGATGTGGCGCGTCGCGCCGACAAGCCGGTGCTGCTGCTCGCCAACAAGAGCGAGGGCAAGCATGGCGATGCCGGAGCGATGGAGGCCTATGCGCTCGGGCTCGGCGATCCCATTCCGATTTCGGCCGAACACGGCGAGGGCCTGGGAGAGCTTTACGACGCGCTGCGCGCGCTGCTGCCGGAGCAGGCGGAGGAGACGGACGCCCCAGCCGATCAGGAGGAAGCGGAATCCGAATCAGCGGCGCGCCCGATCCGCGTCGCCATCGTGGGCCGTCCCAATGCCGGCAAGTCGACGCTGATCAACCAGTTGATCGGTGAGGAACGCCTGTTGACCAGCCCCGAGGCCGGCACCACGCGCGACGCCATCGCGGTCGAGATCGACTGGAGGGGACGGCCGTTCCGCCTGTTCGACACGGCAGGGCTCAGGCGCCGCTCGCGGATCGAGGAGAAGCTGGAAAAGCTGTCCGTTGCGGATGCCTTGCGCGCGGTGCGCTTTGCCGAAGTCGTGGTGCTGATGATGGACGCCCAGCATCGCTTCGAGGAGCAGGACTTGCGCATCGCCGATCTCGTCGAGCGCGAGGGCAGGGCGATCGTGATCGCCGTCAACAAATGGGATCTGATGGAAAGCAAGGGTGGGCAGATTTCCCAGCTTCGCGCCGATGCCGATCATTGGCTGCCGCAGGTCGCCGGCGCGCCGGTCGTGGCGGTCTCCGGCCTGACCGGCGAGGGCATCGACCGGCTGATGGATGCGATCGTTGCGGCCTATGCGGTGTGGAACAAGCGCGTGCCGACGTCCGCGCTCAATCGCTGGTTCGAGCAGGCGGTCGGGGCGAACCCGCCACCGGCCGTGTCGGGCCGGCGGCTCAAGCTCAACTACATCACCCAGACCAAGGCGCGGCCGCCTAGCTTTGTCCTGTTCTGCTCACGCGCGGACGCTGTGCCGCAGTCCTATCTGCGCTACCTGATCAACTCCTTGCGCGAGGCGTTTGGCCTGCCGGGCACGCCGGTGCGCCTCACCTTGCGCGAGAAAGCCAATCCGTTCGCGCACAAGCGCAGGCGGCCGTCGTGAACGACGGCTACGCGGTCACTTCTTCACCAGCGGGCACTCGCTGGCTTCCAGCGGCTTGGCCGCGTCTTCCGGCGAGATGGTCGCGATCAGCTTGTAATAGTCCCATGGATATTTCGATTCCTCCGGCTTCTTCACCTCGAACAGATAGGCCGGAATGATGCGGCGACCGTCGATGCGCAGCGGGCCCTTGCCGAACAGCGGATCATTCGTCGGAATCTCCTTCATCTTGGCGACCACCTTGGCGCCGTCGTGCGGATTGCCGCCGAGCGCTTCAAGCGCTTTGAGGTAGTGCAGCACGGCCGCGTAGTTGCCGGCCTGGGTCATCGACGGCATCGCGTGATTGCTCACCTTCTCGGCAAACCGCTTCGACCAAGCGCGCGTCTGGTCGTTCATGTCCCAGTAGAAGGACTCGGTGAAGGTCAGGCCGTGGGCGGTCTTCAGCCCCAGCGCGTGCACGTCGTTGATGAAGAGCAGAAGCGCGGCGAGTTTCTGGCCGCCCTCGACGATGCCGAACTCGGCGGCCTGCTTGATCGCGTTGGTGGTATCGCCGCCGGCATTGGCGAGCCCGATGATCTTCGCCTTCGAGTTCTGCGCCTGCAGCAGGAAGGAGGAGAAGTCCGATGTGTTGAGCGGGTGCTTGACGTCGCCGAGCACCTTGCCGCCGTTCGCGGTGACGACCGCGCTGGTGTCGCGCTCCAGCGCCGCACCGAACGCGTAGTCTGCCGTCAGGAAGAACCAGCTGTCGCCGCCGGCTTTGGTCAGCGCCTTGCCGGTGCCGTTGGCGAGCATGTAGGTGTCGTAGGTGAAGGAGATGGTGTTGGCGTTGCAGGCTTTGCCGGTGAGGTCGGCGCTGGCGCCGCCATTGTTGAGCAGGATGGAATTCTTCTCCTTGGCGACGTTGCTGACGGCGAGCGCCACGCCAGAATTCGGCGTATCGGCGATTGCGTCGACGCCCTGGGTGTCGATCCATTGCCGCGCGATGTTGACGCCGACATCGGGCTTGTTCTGGTGGTCGCCGCTGATGACCTCGATCTTCCAGCCTTTCGCCGGAAGGCCGGAGTCCTCCACCGCCATCTTGACCGCCACGACCGAGTTCGGGCCGCCGATATCGGCATAGAGGCTCGACATGTCGTTGAGCACGCCGATCTTGACATTCTTGTCGTCGGCAAACGCCGAGGTCGCAAGGCCCAATCCGGCAAAGGCAATCAACGCGGCGGTGCGCCGCGCGTGTGTCGCTTTCATGAATTTCCTCCACGTGTTGACGGCGGGGCAGCTCTCTAGCGGAGCCTTATCCACCAACTTCCGATTATCCTTTCTCGGCAGACGCGGCAATCCGGCTGAGCCGTTTTGACGCGGCTGCCAGCGCCTAGCGCAGTGCGTCCGAGGTCAGCTTGAATTTCTGGATGCGCTTAGCGTTGTCGACCTCGCCGGTATAGACGTTCCCGAGCTTGTCGACGGCCATGGCGTGGACCCAGTGAAACTGCCCGGCATTGCGGCCGCCGCGCCCAAAGCTGCCAACGACGGTGCCGTCGTCGCGCCGGATGATGCGGATTTCGTTGTTCTCGCCGTCCGCCGAGAGCAGGTAGGTCTGCTTCGGGTCTGGCCAGAGCGCGATGTCCCAAACCGAGCCGTTGCCGAGCGTGCTTTTCTCGAAGAAGAACTCCTTCACAAAAGTCCCGTCCTTCCTGAACACCTGGATGCGGTCGTTGATACGGTCGCAGACATAGACGAGGCCGTCATTGGCGATTTTCACGCAATGCACGGGATTGCCGAATTGCTGGGCAACCGGCGCCTTGGGATCGTAAGGCGGTTGCTTCTCGTCGCTCGGGCGGTTGCCATAGGCACCCCAATGCCGCTTGTAGGCGCCGGTCGACGCGTCGAAGACGATGACCCGGTGGTTGCCGTAGCCGTCGGCGACGTAGATCTCGTCGGCCCCCTTGTCGATGGCGGTTTCCGCGGGCTTGCCGAGCTGGGTGGTGTCGTTGGAGCCCTTGCTGGGCGCGATCTTGCCGATCTGCGAGACGTACTTGCCGTCGAGCGTGAATTTCAAAAGCGCATTGTCGTTCTCGGCGTTGCCGCCGATCCAGACAAAACCGCGCTCGTCGACTTCGATGCCGTGTTCGCGGCCGACCCATTGATATCCTTCGCCTGGGCCACCCCAGGCGCGCAACAGATTGCCGTCGACGTCGAACTCGAGGACCGGCGGCGCCGGCACGCAGCATTTCGAGCGCGGCGGATCGAGCGTTGCACCCTTCTCGTCCTCGGTCAGCGACCGCGGGCGCTGGATGATCCAGATATGCCCCTGCCAGTCGACCGTGATGCCCCCGACCTGGCCGAGAATCCAGTTGTTGGGCAGCGGCTTTGGCCAGGACGGATCAACGGCGAAAGTCGGAATATCGCTGGCCAAAGCGGCGTGCGGCAGCGCGAAGGTGGCAATCGATGGGGCGGCGAGGAGCGAAAGCAAAAGGATTCTCGCAATGCGAGCAAACCCGCGCTGCGAACGCCCGCATGGTTGCATTCGCCCCATGGCCACCTCCCTCTGATATCGGCTTTCCGCCGCTTTGACGGCAGTGAACAGGGAGGCGATGCGGGTGTCAATTGCTGAACCGTTGCCGGCGAGCGGTGCCTATGCGGGCGGGTGAAAGCTCATCAGCGTGCGCGTCTTGTAGTCGAAGAACTTGCCCGTCTCGGTCCAGTCGGGCGCGCACATCGGCACGATGAAGTCGGCGGCCTGTTCAGGCGTATCGAGCGTCATCGGGTCTTCACCGGGAAAGACACTGGCGCGCATGCGGGTGCGGATCGGGCCCGGGTTGAACAGGTTGGCGCGGATATTGGTGCTTGCAGTCTCGTGCGCCCAGACCCGCACCAATGTTTCCAGCGCGGCCTTCGAAGCCGCGTAGGGGCCCAGATACGCGGTCGCCTTGTTGGCCGCGCCCGATGTGATGAACACCGCGCGCCCCGCATCCGATTTTTTCAGCAGCGGCTCCATGCAGCGGATCATCTGGAAATTGGCCGTGACGTTCACTGCCATCACGTCGTTCCACGGTTTCAGGTCGATATGCCCGAGCGGCGAGGACGGGCCCGCGACGCCGCCATTGCCGACCAGGATATCGAGCTTGCCGTGGCGCTCATGGAGCGCTGCGCCAAGTCGCGCGATCCCGTCGAAATCGGTGAGGCTGAGCGGCACCAGCGTGGCCGTGCCGCCATCCTTCCTGATCTCGTCATCGAGCTCCTCGAGGCCGCCTTGCGTGCGCGCCACCGCGACGATGTGCGCGCCTTGCTTCGCCAGGGCGCGCGCCGTGGCATAGCCGATGCCGCGCGAGGCGCCGGTCACGAGAGCAATACGGGAGGCGAGGGCTTGGGTCATGGCTGCTTTCCACGGCACAACCGTGAGATCCCGGGTTCGCGCTGGCGCGCGCCCCGGAATGACACTGTATGTGTCAGCTCGCTTCCGCCAGCAGTGAGAGCTGGCGCGGCTGCGGCTCGACCTCGCTCTGGTCGGTGAGATGGGTCGGGTAGGCGCCGGTGAAACAATGGTCGGCGAATTTCGGATTTGAGGGATCGCGGCCGGGATAGCCCATGGCGCGGTACATGCCGTCGATCGACAGGAAGGCCAGCGAGTCCGCGCCGATGATTTCGCGCATCTGCTCCAGCTTCTGGGTGGCGGCAAGCAGGCCGCCGCGGTCGGGCAGGTCGATGCCGTAATAATCGGGATAGAGGATCGGGGGCGAGGCGAGCCGGAAATGCACCTCGCGCGCGCCGGCGTCGCGCATCATGCGCACGATCTTTTTCGAGGTGGTGCCGCGCACCAGCGAATCGTCGATCAGGATGATGCGCTTTCCCTCGATCGCGGCGCGATTGGCGTTGTGCTTCATGCGAACGCCGGATTCGCGGATGGCCTGGGTCGGCTGGATGAAGGTTCGGCCGATATAGTGGTTTCGGATGATGCCGAGCTCGAACGGCACGCCGGAATGCTGGCTGTAGCCGACCGCCGCCGGCACGCCGGAGTCCGGCACCGGCACACCCACGTCGACTTCGACATGGCTTTCGCGGGCGAGCTGTGCGCCAAAAGCCTTGCGCACCTCGTAGACCGAGCGGCCATGGACGACGGAGTCGGGTCGCGAGAAATAAATATATTCGAAGATGCAAGGCCGCGGCGGTTTCGGCGGGAACGGTTTGTGAGTCTGTGCGCCGCTCTCGTCGAACACGACGATCTCGCCCGGTTCGATGTCGCGAACGAAATTGGCGCCGATGATGTCGAGCGCGCAGGTCTCCGAGCAGAGGATCGGGCAGCCATCAAGTTCGCCCAGCACCAAGGGGCGGATGCCGAGCGGATCGCGCGCGCCGATCAGCTTCTTGTTGGTCATCGCCACCAGCGAATAGGCTCCCTCAAGCGAGCGCAGCGCCTCGACGAAACGATCGATGAAGCGGCTGCGGCGCGATTGCGCCACCAGGTGCAGGATCACCTCGGTATCGGTGGTGGATTGCATCACGGTGCCGCCGCGCACAAGCTCGCGCCGCAAGTGCAGGCCGTTGGTGAGGTTGCCGTTATGGCCGACGGCAAAGCCGCCGGCATTCAGTTCGGCAAACAGCGGCTGCACGTTGCGCAGGATGGTGGCGCCGGTGGTGGAGTAGCGGACATGGCCGACCGCGGTCGTGCCGGGCAGGCGTTCGATCACTTCGCGGCGGGAGAAGGTGTCGCCGACCAAGCCGAGCCGACGCTCGCTATGGAAACGGCTGCCGTCGAAAGAGACGATGCCGGCGGCCTCCTGGCCGCGGTGCTGGAGGGCGTGCAGGCCGAGCGCGGTGATGGCGGCCGCGGAGGGGTGGCCAAAAATGCCGAACACACCGCACTCCTCGCGCAGCGTGTCCCCTTCGAGATCGTTCTGCAGGTGATGCTCCACCGGACCGGGGTTCACATGGAGTTGGGCGTCCTGGTCTAAGCCTTGTGTCTTGTCCATTTCGCCTCTCATCTCGCCCAAGTTTAGCGTGCCGCAGGTTTCTCGATCAGCTTTTTAAGGCTGTCGCGTGCGGGTTTACCATAGCCCTCGCCGCTGCCCGCTCCGGGCTGATCGGCGTCGCTCTGTTCGTCCTCCGGCTTATTCTTCTTGAACCGTTTTAAAATGGTGTTCTCGGGGTCATCCGGCAAGAGCGACATGAGCCAGTCCCCCGTTCCTTGCAGAACTACCCTCGATTTTGCGCCGGTCACCCAGTCCGGCCGCTGCTTGTCCGGGACCAGCCAGGTGAAGAACAGGAAGGCGACGACCACGATCAAAAGGCCCCGCGCCAGCCCGAACAGGAAGCCCAGTGTGCGGTCGAGCGCGCCGATCCGGGAATCCAGGATCATGTCGGAAATTCTGACGGTGACCACGGAGACGACGATCAGGGTGCCGACGAAGACGCCAGCCACGACGACCACGGCGGCCACCGTATCATTGGTGAAGTAGGTCTTTGCAGTCGGCAGCAGCTTTGAGAATGAATAAAGCGTTACCACCGCCGCTGTGCCCCAGGCGGCGATCGACAGAACCTCGCGCATGAAGCCGCGAACCATCGCAAGCAGCCCGGAGATCAGCATCACGCCAAGCAGGATAAGGTCGAGAATCGTTATCGGCATCGGCTGGTCAGGTTACCGCAAGTTCAAGAAGTTCCGAGAATGGTTCCGGACACGGGGTCCGAATCGGAGCCCTCGGGCCTTGCCCGTAGGTGAGAGGCAAGACCGTTGTCCCGCAAGGCCGGAAAACGCATCATTCACCTTATTTCGCTTCGCCTTGCGCGCGCGATGTATAGCGGTGAGGGCGGCTAACGTCACGCACGGCTAGCGGTCCTGACGGCGGAATCTTGCCGGTGTGGCATTTTTCTCAACCGGGGCGCTCTCGCGCTGGGACTTACGGCTTCCGCGCGCGGCAATATCGGCTACGAGCGTGCTCAGCCCGCCGACGCTGGTCAATGCAAGCCCTGCATCGCCTCCAACCTCGTTGCGTGCCGATTCGGGCAGCACCGCGCCGGCGAAACCGAGCTTGGCGGCCTCTTTCAGGCGCGCCGCGGTCTGCGCCACCGGCCGAACAGCGCCGGAGAGGGAGATTTCCCCGAAATACACTGCATCCGTCGGTAACGGCGCATTGGCGAGGGAGGAGACCAGGGCGGCAGCGGCCGCCAGATCCGCGGCGGGTTCCTGGATGCGCAACCCTCCCGCAACGTTGAGATAGACATCGTGGCCGGCCAGTTTCACCCCGCAATGGGCCTCCAGCACCGCCAGAACCATCGAGAGGCGGCTCGGGTCCCAGCCGACCACGGCGCGCCGAGGTGTGCCAAGCGCGGTCGGCGCCACCAGCGCCTGCAATTCGACCAGGACCGGGCGGGTGCCTTCGATGCCGGCGAAAACCGCGGTGCCCGGACTGCCGAGATCGCGCTCGGAGAGGAACAGTTCGGAGGGGTTGGACACCTCGCGCAGGCCGAGGCCCGTCATCTCGAAGACGCCGATCTCGTCGGTCGGCCCGAAGCGATTTTTCACCGCGCGCAGGATACGGAACTGCTGCGAGCCTTCCCCTTCGAAGGAAAGGACGGCGTCCACCATGTGCTCGACGACGCGGGGACCGGCAATCTGGCCGTCCTTGGTCACATGGCCGACCAGGATGATCGCAGCCCCCGTTTTCTTGGCAAAGCGGATCAGCGCCTGCGCCGAGGCGCGCACCTGCGTCACCGTGCCGGGCGCGGATTCCACCGTGTCGGTCCACATCGTCTGAATCGAATCGATGACGATCAACCGCGGCACCGCGCCTTCGGACAGCGTCGAGACGATATCCTCGACCGAGGTTTCCGAAGCGAGCTGTACGGGCGCATCGGACAGGCCCAGCCGCTCGGCCCTAAGCCGCACCTGCGCGATCGCCTCTTCGCCGGAGATGTAGACGGCGCGGTGACCGGCGCGCGCAAGCATGCTGGTCGCCTGCGTGAGCAGGGTCGATTTGCCGATGCCGGGATCGCCGCCGACCAGCAGCACCGAGCCGCGCACGAAGCCGCCCCCCGTGACGCGGTCGAGCTCGGCCATGCCGGAGGGCAGGCGAGGGGCGTCCTGGCTCTTGCCGCTCAGGCTTTCGAGCTGGAACGTCCGGCCCTTGCGCCTGGAGCGGATCGAAACCGGCACCGCGGCGCCATCTTCCTCCGCGAGCGTGTTCCACTCGCCGCAGGCGTCGCATTTGCCCTGCCAGCGATTATAGGCCGCTCCGCAGTTCTGGCAGACGAAGGAAAGCGTCGATTTGGCCATGGGATGAGGAATCGCCGTTCACGGTGACAGGGTGGCATTCCATAACATGGAAAGCCCCGCGGCGAGCATGATGCCGTCCATCACCAGGCGGAATATGTCGGGCTCGAGCCTGAGCACGAAGCGCTTGGCGATGAACGCGCCGAACATCAATGAGGAGCCCGCGATCAGACCTTTCAGCGCGATGTCGGGTGTCAGCGCGCCAAAGCGCTCGAAGGTGACCGATTTGCTCAAATAGAGCCCGAGCGAACTTGCGGCTTCCGTGGCCAGGAATGACCCTTTGGTGAGGCCATAGAACAGGAACAGCGGCACGCTCAGCGGCCCGGTCGATACCACGATGCCGGTGAGATACCCGATCAGCGCGCCGCCGATCGCCAAATGCCGCAGCGTTGCCTTGAGCTGGTGTCGCGCCAGGACATGCCGCAGCGGCACCATCGCGATCAGGAAGAGGCCGATCGCAATGTCCACCGCGCGCGATGGCAATGCGAGCAAAGTGCGCGCGCCGAGCGCAGCGGCCGGAATGCCGGTCACCGAATAAGCAAGACAGGCGCGCCAGTCGACCTCGCGCCACCAGGCGAGAATGCGCGACAGGTTCGCCATCACGGCGGCAACCGCCATGATCGGCACCGCTTGCCTCGGACCGTATTCGTGGACGAGCACCGGCATCAGCATGATCGAGGAGCCGGTGCCGACGATGCCCGAGATGGTGCCGGCGAGCAGGCCGACGATGAGGACGAAAAGGAAGCCCAAGCGAGGTCTCCACGAATCGGGCGGTCCAGTCTGTGCGTCGTTGCGGGCGAAGCGAAGCAATCTTTTGTCGTCGTCTCGGCGGAAGCCGGACCCATACCACGGAATCTCCGTATGCTCGCGGGCAGACAACTTTTCGCAAAACGAAACCCTGGGTTTGGGTCCCGAATCGGCACTCGCTGCGCGTTGCCGGGAGCTCGCTTGTCCGGGGATCGCTTCGCGATTGCCCGTCGGGTCGACTTCGAAGGGCGGATTAGCGTGTTAGTGCCTCTCCGCGTCATGCCCGGCGCGAAGGCACTCTTCAAATCAATGTGGATCGATCAAGCATTGCAGCATGAGGCAGCTTTGCTGACACACCGGCCGCGTTCGACATTGCACCGCGCCACAACTCACTGGATCAGTGCTCAGCATCTGTGCTCTTATCGTCGTCGCGAGATTACCTAAAGCGCGCCGTGAATGAATCACGATGGTTATCCCATCGCTGCCTCCTGCCTTCGGGCTGAGGCTTATGACAGCGTACCGGAGCGTAGCCTTAGCCCCGGTGGCTTCGATCTCGCGCGGAAGTCGCCTACGATGCAGCGGATTGCCTTAATCGCGCAAACTTTCAAGCGCCATCTTGATGCAATTCGCCGCCCGCAGGCTCTCGCCTCGCTCGAAAGCGGCGTCCGTGTTGTTGGATAGGAAGGGCTCTGCTGCGAAAGTTCTGGCGCGGGATTTCTCTCGTTGGTTCAAACAACAAAACTGGAGGAACACATGGCTAGCGCAACCCAACACCTCGACGCTGTCGTGATCGGCGCGGGCTTTTCCGGCCTGCACATGCTGAAGTCGCTGAGGGACAAATTGGGCTTGAACGTTCGGGTGTACGAGACCGGTGAAACCGTCGGGGGCACCTGGTACTGGAACCGCTACCCGGGCGCGCGCTGCGATTCCGACGCGTACATCTACTGCTTCACTTGGGACAAGCAACTCCTGCAGGAGTGGGAGTGGTCCGAACGCTATCCGGAGCAGCCCGAAATTCTCCGCTACCTCGAACATGTCGCAAAACGTCACGATCTCAAGCGCAACATCCAGTTCAATACACGAGTGACCGGGGCTGAATTCGACGAGAAAACCAATCTCTGGACGGTTCATACCGACAAGGGAGAAGAAGTTACGGCACGCTTTCTCATCACGGCCGTCGGCACTTTGTCGGATACGAACATGCCGGCTTTCAAGGGCTTGGAGAAATTCAAGGGCAAATGGTATCACACCAGTCGCTTCCCACATGCCGGCGTCGACTTCACCGGCAAGCGCGTCGCCGTGGTCGGCACCGGGGCCACGGCA
>CAYVVB010000391.1:0-5004 GCA_964454955.1 uncultured Bradyrhizobium sp.
CCGCCGCCGGCTGCCAGCTCGTCGCGACCTGCGATCTTGCCGTCGCTTCCGCCAAAGAGGCCTTCGCGACGCCCGGCGTCGATATCGGGCTGTTCTGCTCGACGCCGATGGTGGCGCTGTCGCGCAACGTGCCGCGCAAGCAGGCGATGGAGATGCTGCTCACCGGCGAGCCGGTCGCGGCCGCGACAGCGCAGAATATCGGCCTGGTCAACCGCGTCGTCCGCGCCGGAACCGAGCGCGAAGCAGCGATCGAATTGGCGCGAAAGGTCGCGCTCAAATCCGCGTACACCGTCAAGCTCGGCAAGAGCGCATTTTACCGCCAGGCCGAAATGAGCCTCGCCGAGGCCTACCGTTATGCGGCCGAGGTCATGACCGAAAACATGATGGCGCGCGACGCCGAGGAAGGCATTTGCGCCTTCATCGAGAAGCGTGAGCCGAAATGGCAGGACCGGTGAATTCTGTTTCCGTCATTCCGGGGCGATGCGAAGCATCGAACCCGGAAGCTCGCGATTCCGGGGCTGGTGCTTGCGCACAATCCCGGAATGACGGGGCATACCCAAACGAAACAATTCAATGAACCACGACACCTACCCCGACGATTACATCCGCGGCATTCTCAACAGCGTGAAATCCATCGCGATGGTCGGCGCGTCGCCGGTCGATGTGCGCCCCAGCTATTTTGCTTTCAAATATCTGGTGCAGCGCGGCTATGACATGATCCCGATCAACCCCGGCCATGTCGGCAAGAGCCTGCTTGGCAGGCCCTTTGTGGCCTCGCTCGGCCAGATCGGTCGTCCCATCGACATGGTCGACATCTTCAGGAACTCCAGCCACATCATGCCCGTGGTCGAAGAAGCGCTGAAGCTTGATCCCCTGCCGAAAGTGATCTGGATGCAGCTCGGCGCCCGCGACGACGAAGCGGCGGCGAAAGCGGAAGCCGCGGGCATCAAGGTCGTGATGAACCGCTGCCCGAAAATCGAGTACGGCCGACTCTCCTCGGAGATTTCCTGGATGGGCGTCAATTCGCGCACGCTCAGCTCCAAACGCGCGCCGATACCGACGCAGGGAATGCGACTGTCTCTCAACAGGATGAGCGTCGGCGGCGGCAGCACCGCGGCCTCCGATCGCGCCGCGAAGAACAAGGGCGAGCCGTCCTGACGCAATTGCGAAACGATTGTTTCGGCAACACTGCGCCGGCAAGCATGATCCTTGCAATATTGCCGCGGCAAGCTGACGCGCCTTGACGGCGCACCCACGCACGATAAGCATGCGGCGCGATTTTCGCGAATGAAGCAGGACCTCTCGGATGACCGATCGTATTCCCGGATTTTCGACCCTCGCCGTGCATGCCGGTGCGCAGCCCGATCCCACGACCGGCGCCCGGGCGACGCCGATCTATCAAACCACCTCATTCGTGTTCAACGATGCGGACCACGCGGCCTCGCTGTTCGGACTGCAGGCTTTCGGCAACATCTACACGCGGATCGGAAACCCGACCAATGCGGTGCTGGAAGAGCGCGTGGCGGCGCTCGAGGGCGGTACCGCAGCGCTTGCGGTCGCCTCCGGCCACGCCGCCCAGGTCATCGTGCTGCAGCAGCTCCTGACGCCGGGCGATGAGTTCATCGCCGCGCGCAAACTCTACGGCGGCTCGATCAACCAGTTCTCCCATGCCTTCAAGAGCTTCGGCTGGAACGTGGTGTGGGCCGACACCGACGAGCCCGAGAGTTTCGCGCGCGCGGTGAGCCCGCGCACCAAGGCGATCTTCATCGAATCCATCGCCAATCCCGGCGGTTCCGTCACCGATATCGAGGCGATCGCCGCGGTCGCCCGCTCGGCCGGCGTGCCGCTGATCGTCGACAATACGCTGGCAACGCCCTACCTGATCCGGCCGATCGATCACGGCGCCGATGTCGTCGTGCATTCGCTGACCAAATTCCTGGGCGGACACGGCAACTCACTGGGCGGCATCATCGTCGACGCCGGTACGTTCGACTGGTCGAAGGACAACAAATATCCGATGCTGAGCGAGCCGCGGCCGGAGTATCACGGCATCAAGATCCAGGAGACGTTCGGCAATTTCGCCTTCGCCATCGCCTGCCGCGTGCTGGGCCTGCGCGACCTCGGCCCCGCGCTGTCGCCGTTCAACGCGTTTCTCATTCTCACCGGCATCGAGACGCTTCCCTTGCGCATGCAAAAGCACTGCGACAACGCCAAGGCGATCGCGGAATTTCTCGCGGGCCATCCCGCCGTGGCCTCGGTGAGCTATGCCGGACTTCCCGGCGACAGGTACAACAATCTCGCGCGCAAATACGCCCCCAAGGGCGCAGGCGCGGTGTTCACCTTCAACCTGAAGGGCGGCTATCAGGCCGGCGTCGATCTGGTGTCGAACCTGAAACTGTTTTCGCATCTGGCCAATGTGGGCGACACCCGCTCGCTGGTGATCCATCCCGCCTCGACCACCCACAGCCAGCTTGACGACGCTGCCAAGATCAAGGCCGGCGCCGGTCCGGACGTGGTGCGCCTGTCGATCGGCATCGAGGACAAGGAAGACCTGATCGAGGATTTGGCGCAGGCGCTGAAGGCCTGACCGCCAACCTCAAAGTGGCCTTGGTCTCCCGTTAAGGATGTTCCGGCATAGAGTGGCCGGAAACATTCCGCGACGAGTTGGAGCGATCCATGCTGCGCTTCGTGACATTGATGTCGTTCGCGATTGCCGCGATCAGCCCGGCTTTCGCCGCCGACCAGATCGTGGTGCCGCATATCCAGCGCCACGCCCGTGTCGTTCTGCCGCCGGGCCTTCCCCGTCCGCACTACAGATACCGGACGACGGTTATCTACCAGCCTGCGCCGCCGCCAGTGGTCGTTGTCGCGCCCGTAGTGCCCGATGAACTGATCACGTTCTGGCCGGCGACGCCGCTGCTTCCGGGGGCGCAGGCCCTGCCGGGCTATTACGGACGGGCTTTCGACTATGACTATGAGGGCCCCTATTACGGCGGCGGCCCGTACCCCGGCTATTTCGACCGCCTGCCCTACGCCTGCGGCGTCTACGGTTACTGCTAACCAACCTGCCCGAGCGGCGCGGCAATTTCGCGCGGCGCCGCTTCGACCTGGCGACGGACCGCCAGCCGTTCGGCCTGCATGAGCGCAAGCGTCAGCACCGCGATCGCCATCGCCTGGTGTGCCAGCCCCAGGGGAATTGGAACCTGGTTGAGCAAAGTCAGAACACCGAGCGTCGCCTGCAGCAGGACCGCCGCAGCCAGCCACAGCGCTCCGCTCACGGCGGCACGCCCGACCCGTGACTGGCTCGCATCGGCCAAGTGAAACAGGGCGAGCGCAAGCAGCGCATAAGCCGTCATGCGGTGCTCGAACTGCACGGTCAGCGCATTGTCGAACAGATTGGTCCACCACGGCGTGGCGAACCATAGCCGCGCGCCCGAGGGGATCAGCGCGCCGTCGATGTCCGGCCAGGTGTTGTAGACAAGGCCGGCTCGCAGGCCCGCGACCAGCGCGCCGAGATAGAGTTGCACGAAAGTGACGCCGACGATCACGAAAGCGGAGATCCTCAACCGCGCGGGCGCGACAATCGCCTCACGCTCGCCGAGCCGGCGCAAGGTCCAGACGATCGCAGCGTAGATCAACAGCGCCAGCACCAAGTGCGTCGCGAGCCGATAGTGCGAAACCTCGATCCGCTCCGAAAGTCCCGAGGCCACCATCCACCAGCCGACCGCCCCCTGCAGCGCGCCGAGACCGAAAATGAACCAGAGCCGCCGCTTCAGTTCCGAACCCAACGCACAGCGCCACAGGAAATAGAGAAACGGCAGCAGATAGACGATGCCGATCACGCGCCCGAGCAGCCGGTGGCTCCACTCCCACCAGAAGATCGTCTTGAATTCCGCAAGGCTCATCCCGGCATTGAGCGCATGATATTGCGGGATCTTCTTGTAGGCCTCGAACGCCTCTTGCCACTGCCCCTCGGTGAGCGGCGGCAGCACGCCGGTCACCGGCTTCCACTCGACGATCGAAAGTCCGGACTCGGTCAGCCGCGTGGCGCCGCCGACCACGACCATCAGCGCAATCAGGGCGGCAACCAAAAAGAGCCAGATGCGGACGGCGCGATAGGATGGAGTTCGTGCGGCGGGGGTCATTACAAATCGGCGGACGCTGGCTTGAATGAACTGGCGGGCCCCTTATAGTCCCGCCCCTGCCGCATGCAAGGCGCGCTTTTCAGGCCAATATGTCGATCATGACCATCCGCACCCGCAAATTCTTCGGAGCCGTCGCATTGTTGCTGCTGGCACTGGTCTGGTCGCTGATGGGCATGGCGGTGGCTCAGATTCCGGTTCTGGCCGATTCCGGAATCCTGCAGGCGGTCTTTTACGTGGTGGCGGGGATCGGCTGGGTGCTGCCGGCGATGCCCATCGTCAGTTGGATGTCGCGGCCGGATATCAAATAGAAGGCTTGTTCCGCGTCGGCTGGGCCGGCGCAAAGGCAATCCCCGAAAGCAGGACGCGCATCACCCGCAGCGAGCGTTGCCGCCCGTCCCAACTGATCCGCGGAAGCGCGTGCAGATTGCTGCGGCCCTCCGTTCCCACGACGCCGGGAATGGCGGAAACGGCGCTGGCGAACCCGGCCTCTTCCGTCATCACGACATGTGCCCGCCGGAACGACGAACGGTTCCCGAACGGATAGGCAAAGTGCCTGACGTCACGCCGCAGCGCGGTCTCCGCCACCGCCTTTCCCATGACGATCTCGCGAAGCGCACCGGCGTCGTTTGCGTTCGACAGCACGGGATAGTTCACCGTCGCGGCTCCGATGGTCACGTTGGGATCGGCCGCGAGCGTCGCCAGCTCAGTCCAGTCCGCTGAGGCTTCGCGCGAGACGCGCGCAAGGTCGACCGCGTATCGCCTGCAGAGATCGTTGATGGCTGACGAGAGATCAGCCGGAGCCAGCGATTGCATCCAGCCTGCAAGGAAATCGTAGAGCTCGTATTTCTCCGCGAGCCCT
>CAYVVB010000392.1:0-14824 GCA_964454955.1 uncultured Bradyrhizobium sp.
CAGCTGATCGATCAGGTCGCGGTCATCGCCCTCCGGCTCGGCCTCGCTCGCCTCCAGCCCCGCCAGCAGCTCCTTGATGCGGTCGATCGACGACAGGATCACCGTCACCGCCTCGGCCTTGACCGGCATGCCGTCGCGGAATTTGCCCATCAAGGTCTCGCCCGCATGCGCCAGCGCTTCCAGCCGCGGCAGGCCCAAAAAGCCGCAGGTGCCCTTGATGGTGTGCACCAGGCGGAAAATGTTATCCAGGATCTTCGCGTTGTTCGGCTCCTGCTCGAACCGAACCAGCTGATTGTCGACGGTGTCCAGGCTCTCGCTCGTCTCCGTCAAAAACTCCCGCAACAAGTCGTCCATGAAAACAAACCTTCCAAGAATTGGCAGGGCGATCGTGCCTCGCGCCGGGCTCGCCGGAGGGACCGGCCAGTCCGATCAAGCCCTGCGTTTGAGTCTCTCGTGATCGGCTCCGCGCGGGAGAAGTTGCAGATTTCCGACTGATAGCTCCTTCGGGTTGTCATTCCCGTTAACGCAGCCCTCCGGGCAACTACGGATGGAATGCAGCGCGGCCATGCCCGTATGGCTCAGCACGATCCTCTGCCCGCAAACTCCGTGCGAAAACGCACCGGGACGGTGGCAACGCACCGCGGGCCGCGCCGCTCAAGGATCCGTTGAGAATACTCTTTAGCGGTGCGCTAACCATCGCACGCGGTCGACCGCGAGAAGAGGCGTCGAACATTTTCTTGCCGCGACGTCTCGTCCGCCAGGCGGCGTCGCCAGCGCGAAACCAACGAGGCGCAGCCGTACTTCTACGGCTTTGGATTTTCATATCCGGCTAAGGATGAAAGCAGATCATCGCGCCGAGCGCAGGAGAGCCCATGTTCACCTTCGAAACAGCCGACCAGAAGGAAGTGCGTCGTATCCGCATAGCGCAATTCAACGGCAGGGCGACCACCGTCAAATCCGGCGACTCGGTGGTCACCGGTCATGTCCGATCGGTTCAGGAGCAGGAAGCGAGTACCCCGCCGCGCTGGGTGATCACCATTGTTCCGAGTTCGCCCAGGTCCGCAACTGTGCCGCCGCGGCGGGCAGCGGACATCCATTCATTCACGTAGCATTTAGAGCTGGTTCGCGCGCCGAATTTGCGCATCGCCTCGGCGCGATGGCTCTCGAATGTGCGCGGACTGATACGCATTCGCAGCGAAGCCTTGCTTGTTGGTGTTGTCGCGACAAGCCAAAAATTCTGCGCCGTAGGACTACGGCAAATTTAATGAAAACGATCTGCTGAACTGTTGCTTTGCTCGCCTCAATTGTAAAATGCGGCAAGCCCTGTCGCAAAAGTTGTGAAGGCTGAACGGATCAATCGCCAGGCCAGTTCTGTTCGATGCGCCGCAAGGCGCGCGGCATCGATCACCTTACAACTTATTTAACCGTAAGTTGCTTTCTTTGAGCCTCCTTGCGTGCGCGCAATATCGCGACGCGACGAACCCATAGAGGGGTTTGAAAAGCTCAGGAACTTTGCGTGCCGACATGCAAGCCGACCAAATCACGGACTATCTGAAGCGGCTGACGCCGCATGCCCGCAGCAACCTTCTCAGCGAACTCGAGCGGCTGGAAGTTTGCGGCATCGAAATGCCTGGCGCGGACGAAATCCTGGAAACGTTGCGTGCGGAATTTCGCAAGACGGGGCAGACTCCCAATCAGACTGGCAATCCGCAGCGATATTTCTTCGCCCCACTCGAGCCTTACCTGATCGACAGCGATCCGGAGCATCCCAACTCTGGACGGATCTCGCGCGGCTCGCTGACGCCGGTTTGGGAATGGATCAGCCACGATCTCCTGCCGACCATGGCGCGCGACTATGCGGCGAAGATAAACGATTTGATGGCAACCGACAGGCAACAGGAAGCCCGCCGGGTCACCTCCACGTTCCAGACCAAGATCGTCAAGTCGCTGGAGAATACGCTGGCCTCGCCCGACGCAACCGCACAGCTCCGCATCAAGCTTGCGACCTACACCGCTTCGCATTCCATCTTCAGCGACCTGATCAAGATGACCTGCGCGCTGCGCGCACGCGATGCGTTGGCGAAGTTCGAGTCGGCGCTGCCGCACAAGATTTCAAGTTTCGACGACGACCGGGTGACTGCGATGACCGACCTTTTGGCCGGGCTCGGCAAGACCCACGGGGATGCGCTGCCTTTCGCGCTGACGCTGATCGCAAACCGGCTCAAGAAGCCGTGGCAGCTGATACGCCTCGCCACGAAGGCAGCGCGGACCAAGGAAGCCACCGCGGTCGCGGCCACCCCCTATGCGATCGCGGTTTCCATGGCGCTCGATCGACTCGAGGACAAGAAGCTGGCGCTGCGGCTGGCGCTGAAGAACGAACGCGTGACGGTCGCCAAGCAGCTCTTGAAGGATATCTACGATACCGAATACGCGCTGCAGGTCCGCATCGACCAGCTCGATCAGTCGGACTGGGGTGCACGGCTGCGCAAGATCATGAATGCGATCACAGCGCTGGTGGAGGCCGAACTGAAGCGGTTTCCGCCCGACGTCGGTCACGTCCTGGGATCCCGTCGCCTGCGCAGCCACGACTCGCTCGCCGGACGACTGACCTATCTCGCCTGGAAGGGGCGCGACGCCGTGCATGACGGCGCGGAGTTCTGCAAGAAGCTGATCGGTCAGACCTAGGTCGGCCCCTACCGTTCAGCCCGCTGCAGCCTCAAGAACCGTTCGAGAAAGCGTCCAGACAGGACGAACCTGAACCACCAAGAGATCATACGCCGCATACTCATACTCAGCCCTCGATCCTGGAAGTGCCTCTGCATAGCTCCGAAGGCCAGCCGCCCGTGTGAGCCGGTTCACATTCATCGCGCGGCATTGCCCGGAAAAGGGGGCCAACTGCTCACTCGGGCTTGGGACCGGGCTTGGGACTGGGCTTGGAGCGCCGGCCGGGGCTAAGACTTTTTGCGAAGCTCTGCCACGCGCCGGCCGGGAACCGGGAGGCTCGGTGCACGTTTTCCGGAACGGGGACACCACCAACAACAGCGCTTGACCTGGGACGTGACTTGATTCGGGGGCGACAGGAGGAGCCCCATGACCATCTCCCATGCCGATCCGACGCCGCTGTCCGCACCGGAACATCAGCTTCAATTGCGCCGCGCCGTGATCGCGTCCACCATCGGGACCGCGATCGAGTGGTACGATTTCTTCCTCTATTCGACCGTCACCGGCCTGGTGTTCGCCAAGCTGTTCTTCCCGAATTCCGACCCTTGGGTCGGCACGCTCGAAGCCTTTGCCATCTATGCCGTCGGCTTTGCCGCGCGTCCGGTTGGGGCCGCCATTTTCGGTCATTATGGCGATCGCATCGGCCGCAAGTCGACCCTGATCGCAACGCTGATGTTGATGGGGCTGGCCACCTTCGCAGTGGCGCTGGTTCCGACCTACCAAAGCATCGGCATCTGGGGCGCCGTGATCCTGACCATCCTGCGCTTCATTCAGGGCGTCGGCGTCGGCGGCGAATGGGGCGGCTCGGTGCTGATGTCGATGGAGTGGGCGCGCAGCGACAAGACGCGCGGATTGATCGCCTCGTGGCCGCAATTCGGCGTGCCGTGCGGACTGTTCCTCGCCAATCTTGCGGTCCTGGCCTTCAGCCAGATGTCGGGCGAGGAATTTCTCGCCTGGGGCTGGCGCCTTCCCTTCGCGCTGAGCCTCATCCTGGTCGCGGTCGGCCTCTATATCCGGCTCGGCATTCTGGAGACGCCGGTGTTCACGCGGCTCGTCGCCGAGCAGAAGGTCGAACGCGCTCCGATGCTCGCTGTGCTGTTCGAGCATCCCAAGGAAATCCTGCTCTCGGCTCTCGCGCGTCTGTCCGAGCAGGCGCCGTTCTACATCTTCACCGCGTTCATCTTTTCCTATGGCACCAAGTCGCTGGGGGTTTCGCGCGACTTCCTGCTCACCGCCGTGCTTGCAGCCTCGGTGCTGTCGTTCGTTTCGATACCCGTGTTCGGGCATCTGTCGGACCAGATCGGCCGCAAAACCATGTACATGATCGGCGCGGCCGCGACCGGCGTGTTCGGCTTCATCTATTTCGGCATGCTGAACACCGCGTCCGAACCGATCATCTTCCTCGCCATCTTCCTGTCGCTCGTTCCGCATGACATGCAGTACGGACCGCAGGCCGCGCTGATCGCCGAAAGCTTCACGGGCCGGCTGCGCTACAGCGGCGCGTCGCTGGGCTATCAGCTCGCGTCCGTGATCGCCGGCGGGCCCGCCCCCCTGATCGCCACGTGGCTCTACGCGACCTATCAATCGGCAACCGCGATCGCACTCTATATCGCCGCCTGCGCGGTGATTACGCTGAT
Source organism: uncultured Bradyrhizobium sp. (assembly GCA_964454955.1). Taxonomy (GTDB): domain Bacteria; phylum Pseudomonadota; class Alphaproteobacteria; order Rhizobiales; family Xanthobacteraceae; genus Bradyrhizobium. The sequence goes on from CAYVVB010000392.1 coordinate 4,359, forward strand.
TGCGACCGCGCTGATGACCGACTACACGGGCAAGGACATTTCGGGAGACTACAAGACGCAATAACTTCGGCCGAAAGGGCCTGCGAGGCGATCGCATTCGGGCGGAGCACCAGCCAGTGCCCGACACAAACCGTGGCAGTTGTGAAAGAGGAAGATGGCGATGAGACGGGTGGTGATTGTACTGACGGCGTTGGCGCTGACGGCTGCGATGGCCAATTCCGATAGCATCGCGCAGACGACACCAGGCGAGAGCGTTGCGGCGCCGACGCCCGACAATGCCGTCATGATCACCGTCTTCCTCAAGCACGACCAGTCGCGGCCGCTTGGCGAACTCAACGCGCAGCTCGAGAAGCAGGGCTTCTACAAGGCGTTTCCGCCGCCCGGCGTCGAAGTCGTGAGCTGGAACATCGTGATGGGCGTCGGCCAGGTCGTCACGCTGCGGCTGCCGGCCTCGCGGCTACGCGAGGTCAACCGCATCTTCGAAACCACCGCCTGGGGCGCCTATCGCACCGAGTTCTATCCGACCTACGACTACAAGGCCGTCGGCATCGCCGCGCATGAAAAGGCACAGTGAAAGTGCGAGCTACCACGCCGCGAGATAGGTGCCCTTGAAGCGCTTTTCGAGAAAATCCTTCACCGCATCGGAGTGATAGGCATCGATGAGCTGCCGCACCCAGGGCCTGTCCTTGTCCTCCTCGCGAACGGCCAGGATATTGACCCAAGGTCCGTCCACGTCTTCCCGCGCGATCGCGTCGACCGCGGGATTGAGCCCGGCCTGCACGGCGTAATTATTGTTGATCGACACCAGATCGACATCCTGCAGCGCGCGCGGAAGCTGCGCGGCATCGAGCTCGACGAAGCGCAATTTCTTCGGATTGTCGGTGATGTCGGCAATCGTCGAGGTGACGTCGTTGGCATTCTTCAACTTGATCAGGCCATGGAGGGCGAGGATCATAAGGCCGCGCGCACCGTTCGAAGGATCGTTTGCGATCGCGACCCGGGCTCCTTCCGGCAAATCGGCAAGCTTCTTGTATTTCAGCGAGTAGACGCCCTGCGGCGAGGCGATGGTATTGGCCACCTTCACGATCTTCCAGCCGGTCTTGGATATCTGGTTCTTCAGATAAGGCTCGTGCTGAAATGAATTGGCCTCGAGATCCTTGAGCGCAAGCGCCTGGTTCGGGATGACATAATCAGTGAACTCGACCACCTTGATGTCGAGCCCCCGATCGGCGGCCACCTTCTTGACCACATCCATGATCTCGGCGTGAGGGCCGGCCGTCACGCCGACGCGAATGGTCTCGGCTCGCGCGACGCCGGAAAACATGAGGATCGCCGCAGCGATCATCGCAAGAAAACGCATGAACCTCTCCAAGACTCCAACGGTGCGTATTTGATGCCCCACTAGCGCCGGCGGTTCGCGGCTTCAACCACTTGCACGACAAAACAATGAAACCGTCGCATTCGCCTCGCACTGAAACGAAAAACGCTATGCACGCGACCGAGACGATGGTCCTGTTCCATGCGCCGCGACGGGCTCGACTGCGATCGAGCGGCGCCAGACCAGCAAATTGAACCTTCAGCGCGACGCCGCGTCAAAGCGCTTGAAACGCCATTCTCCCAGCATCACGCGATGGAGAATTTTGCTGCCGGTCCGGCGCTTTCTCCAGAATTGCAACTGGCGACAAATTGCCTGCAAATGACGGCCGCGCGGCTGCGCCTCGCATGCATGGCATCCGCTTGACGCGCGCGCCTGCTTCGCTACCGACAAGGAAAATTCAGGATGCTCCCTGCCGCCTCGCTTCTACGCAGACTTGCGGCCGGCTTCGCTGGCCTTTTGCTGACGTCGCTGGTCACGCAGCCCGCCGCCTCTGATGAGCTTCGGATCGGCTACCAGAAATCATCGACGCTGAGCGCCGTCCTGAAGAGCAATGGCGAACTGGAGAAGGCACTGGCTCCGCTCGGCATGACCGTGACGTGGCACGAATTCACCAGCGGGCTGCCGCTGCTCGAGGCAATCAACATCGGCAGCATCGATTTCGGCGCCGACGTCGCCGATACCGTACCGATCTTTGCGCAGGCCGCCGGCGCCAGGCTTGCCTATGTCGCGGAAGAAGCGGCTTCGCCGTCCGCTCAAGCCATCCTGATTCCGCAATCTTCGCCAATCAAGTCGCTCGTCGACCTTGAGGGCAAGAAGGTCGCGGTCACCAAAGGAGCCGGCAGCCATTATTTGCTGCTCGCAGCACTGGCCAAGGTCGGACTGAGCTTCAAGGACATCAGACCGGCCTACCTGACGCCCGCCGATGGTCGCGCGGCCTTCGTCAGCAACAATGTCGATGCGTGGGTCGCCTGGGATCCATTTCTGACCAGCGCCCTGCATCAATCCGGCAGCCGCATTCTCGCCGACGGCAGCAACGGCCTTGCGAGCTACAAGCGCTACTATCTGGCTTCCGCGGCCTTTGCGGACAAGCGCTCAGACGTACTCGGCATCATCTTCACCAAACTGACCGAGACCGGCAGATGGGTCAAAGCTCACCCGAAGGAAGCCGCCACTTTGCTTTCGGGCCTGTGGGGCATCGACGCTGCCACGGTCGAGGAAGCCAATAGCCACCGTTCCTATCTGGTCGGCGCGGTCACGGCACCCGGACTCTCGGAGCAGCAGCGCATTGCCGACGCGTTCTTCGCCGAGGGTTTGATCCCGAGCAAGCTCGATACGACCACGTTGAAGATCTGGACGCCCGGCAACCGATAGGACCACTCAGCGGTGCCGAAGGCGGCGATTGACCCGGCGCGCCAGATAGTCGCCGGCAGTCTGGACGGTCTGCACCAGCAGGATCAAGACGACCACCACGGCGAGCATCATCTCCGGCATGAAGCGCTGATAGCCGTAGCGGATGCCGAGGTCGCCCAGACCTCCACCGCCGACGGCGCCGACCATGGCGGAATAGCCAAGCAGGCTGACGACCGCGAGGGTCAAGGCCAGCACCAGTCCCGGGAGCGCCTCCGGGATCAGAACCTTGAACACGATCTGCATGGGGCCCGCGCCGAATGAGGACGCCGTTTCGATCAGTCCGGCATCCACCTCTCGAATCGCGGCCTCGACCAGACGCGCGATGAAGGGCGCCGCCGCGATCGTCAAAGGAACGATCGCCGCGCCCGATCCGATCGAGGTGCCTGCGACGAGGCGCGTGAACGGAATGATGGCGACGACCAGAATGATGAACGGCGTCGACCGGGTCGCATTGACGATCACGCCCAGCACGGCGTTGATTGCGGGAGCCGCGAACAGCTCGCCCTTACGGCTGGTCGCCAGGAAAATCCCCAAAGGCAGGCCGAACAATGTCGCCAGCAGCGCGGCGACGGTGACCATGAACAGGCTTTCGCCGGTCGCCTGAATGATCAGATTGATGAGATCACGCGACATAACCGAGACGCTCCGCCGGGACTTGATATTGAGACAGATAGGACATGGCCTGCCGCGCCAGTGCTTCGCCGCCGGGAATACCGATGATCAGCGATCCCATGTGCCGGCCGCCGATCTCGTCGATCCGCGCCGAAAGCAGCGCCACATCAAGCCCGAGCTCGCGCGCCAGGCGCGCGACAACGGTATCGGCGTCCGTTCCGCGGACCTGGACACGAATGACCATGCGGCCGCCGGGAATCGGCTGAGGCGCGAGGCGGCCCGCCAGGGAAACCGGGATACTGTCGCCGAGCACTTCCGCAAGAAAGCTCTGAGTGATGGGATGCCTCGGATGAGAAAAGATGTCCGCAGCATGTCCTCGCTCGACGATTTGCCCGCCGTCGATCACGACCACTTCCCTGGCGAGCTGCCGGACGACGGACATCTCGTGGGTGATCAGGACGATGGTGACGCCGAGCTCGCGGTTGATGTTGGCAAGCAGATCAAGGATCGACCGCGTGGTCTGCGGATCGAGCGCCGATGTCGCCTCATCGGACAGCAGCACGTTCGGCCTCGTGGCCAACGCGCGGGCGATGCCGACGCGTTGTTTCTGCCCGCCAGACAGCTCGGAGGGATAGCGATCGTATTTGTCGGCAATGCCGACGAGGTCGAGCAGCTCGGATACCCGAACCGCGATGTCAGCTTTCGACCAGCCCGCGATTTCGAGCGGCAAGGCGATATTGTCCGCAGCCGTCCGCGACGACAGCAGGTTGAAATGCTGGAAGATCATTCCGATCGAACGCTGGGCCAGACGCAGTTCACGTCCGGTGAGCACGGAAATATCGCGGCCGTCGACAATGACGCGCCCTGCGGTCGGTTTCTCCAGGCCATTGATCAGCCGTACGAGGCTCGACTTCCCTGCGCCCGATCGGCCGATCACGCCGGTAATCGCGCCGCGCGGAATTGAAAAATCGATATCCTGCAGGGCATGAACACTCGGCTTGCCGCGGTAGGCGGGATAGATCTTCGAGACCGTCTCGAACTGGACCATCCTCTGGCCTGGCGCGACGTGGGGCACAATCGCCGGAAACGATCCGACGCCGTGCCGGACCGCGACGGATTGATGTGCGTTCATTCCAGAAAATCCTCTCTCGCCGCGATGTGTATCGAACCAGCCGCGGGTAGGCTTCTCGCCTTGCGGCCGGCTGACCCGCAGAGGGCCCGGCACGACAATTGCTGCAGTGCAGCGGAACGGCGAGAACATCGCGCGATGCTGCGTTTCTGGCAATTTCAGAAATTCACGCAGGATTGGACGAAGTTTTCGCCTTGAGCCTCGGCAAGAGAAAATTCATCCAGCCGGCGATCAAACCGGCCGGTTTCGCTCCGCGCAGATGTTTTTCCGGCAGTTCGTCCCGGCAAGGCAGCAGGCCATATCGCTCCCTATCCAGGCGAACCCGCGAGCAGCACGAGATAGGCCACGACGGCGGCGAAGCCGAGCGCGGTACGAACCGCATGAAGCTTTGCCCATGACACGACGAACGCCCGTGATTGCGCACTCGCCGCGCCGGCAGGCCAGTCATGGAGCCGCCTGTTGACCGGCATCATGATGATGAGGGTGTAGGGCCAGTTGGCGAGCATCAGGGCGGCGCCGATGATCCAGCGCCAGTCCCGCAATTGCCAGCTCGCGAGAAGACCCAGCACGCCGGCGATGACAGCAAGGCTCGCCTGCATGATGAAGCCGCGCGCATAGCTCGGCTTCCATTCCCTTAGGAGCGCCTCGTCGTCGAGCGTGAGCCGCGCCGGTTGTTCGGCGAAGTTGACATAGAAGGCGGCGCCGGTGAACGCCGCTGCAACGGCCAGCGCCAGCAATCCGGCAAGCATTGGAGCCTCCACGATCATTCGAGGTTTCGCGGCGATGGGCCTTGTGTCATGCTACCAGCGCCCGCGCGTCTGCGCAGGCCGGACGAGTGGAGCGGAGTTGACGTTCGCTGCCTCGAGCCTTGCCGGCTTTGATGGAATCCTGGCCGGGCTTCGGACTCTCGATTTTATCGCATCTGCTGCGGAAAGCCGGTGCCCTCTTTTTGAATTTGCCAGTGGTCTTTAATTCTGGGATTCGGAAACGTGCCGCTTAAGCGGGATGCGAATTCAGGATCGAATTGCTGGCCTTGCTCGAGGGAACCGCCTTAGAAGGGGCTTTAGCGATGCACCGCTCCCGCCTTGCGCACGTTCTGATCGCCATCGGTCTTTTCCTTGGTTCCAGCTTCGCCCTAGCCCGGCCGGCTGCAGCCGAAGGTCCTGCCCTCGCGGTGATGGTCGACGATTTCCGCTATCTCGACACGTCGGACGAGCCTGCAGACCAGGTTACCGCGCATCAAAGACGCTTGCAGGCTTTCATGGCTGCCCTGAGGAGCGATGTGGAGGCCGACAGGCGCTTTCGTCTCATCACCTCGACCTGTCCCGCACCTTGCACCAGCGACGGACAAGCGGCGGAGACTCGACGACTTGCTGCGTCGCAGGCCGGCGCGAAGGTCCTGATCGTGGGCGGCATTCACAAGGTCAGCACGCTCGTACAATGGGCGAGAGCAGTGGCCATCGACCTCTCCACCAATCGCGTGCTGTTCTCCAAGCTGTTCACGTTTCGCGGCGATGACGACGAAGCATGGCAGCGCGCCGAAGCCTTTGTGTCACAGGATGTCCGTGCAGCTCTGGCGGGCGGGCCCGCGACGGTTGCGGCCACCGCACCGGCGCCGACCAGGATCGCCGTCTTTGACTTCGAACTCGAGGACATGAGCGCCAGCGCCGAATCCACCGGCGAGACTGCATCGGATGCAACCGGATTGGCTGACGTCAGCAGCGCGGTCCGGCAGGTCCTGGCTCAGTCCGGCCGGTACGATGTGGTCGACGTCGGCGCGCCAGGCGAGGATGCCGCGAAAGCTCACACCCTGCACGACTGCGGCGGCTGTGACGCCCACATCGCGGCGGACCTCGGCGCCGATCAATCCCTCGTCGGCGTCGTGAGACGGGTCAGCCGCACCGAATATACCGTCAGATTCCAGGTCCGCGCGGCGCAGAGCGGCGCAGTCCTGTCCAATGCGGAGAGCGGGCTTCGCATGGGGGCCAACTATTCCTGGAGCCGCGGCGCAGTCCGCTTGGTACGCGATCAGCTGCTGGAGAGCGGGCCTCGGCAGTGAATGAACGGCACACCAGATCGTTGACGCAGCGGAGCGTCTTACGGGGGCTGGCGCACGCTCGTCGAGGGGACGCTAAGGCGGGCTCTTGGGCGTCTCCGGGATGAGCCACAACTCCGAAGGGGTGTCCCTTTGGGTCGCCAGCCACTGCTCCGCGCGCTGGGCCAGCCGCTCATATTCTTCAGCGACCCGCAGCAGCTTCTGTTTTACGGCTTGATCCGCCAGGGCCTGGGCCTTCGCGCGTGTTGCTTGCGCGCGCTTCTGCCAGTGCTTGGGATCGTAGAGGGGATTTTTCGCGTTCATCTGCACATAGCAGCTTCATGAACGTGAGCGCACGTTGGCAACCTGCGGGCGAAAAAAGGGCGCCGGCGACGAGAGCGGCTCCGCGTGTCCTCCCGGCAACACCGCCGGCCATCCGCGCTGCGTCGTACACACGCTCGAATCACCTTGCAAAAAGCCGAGGCTGGTCGCTTGTTGCAGGTGCGCAGGATATCCCGCTTCAGAGAATTGCCCTAAGCCAAGGCACGATGACCATCTCACCCGCTCTCTTTTCGACAGCCACTGGCCTGACCGAGCAGGAAGCCCAGGCCCGGCTCAAGGCAGACGGCTACAACGAGCTTCCGCGGCAGGAGCGGCGCACGCCGCTACGCATCATCCTCGAAGTCTTGCGCGAACCGATGCTGGTGCTTCTGCTTGGCGCCGGGCTTGTCTATCTCCTGCTCGGAGATTTGAGAGAGGCGCTGATCCTCATCGCGTTTGGCACCATTTCGATCATCATCACGGTGATTCAGGAGACCCGCACCGAGCGCGTGCTCGAGGCCCTGCGGGATTTGACCAGCCCGCGGGCGCTCGTCATCCGCGACGGCGAACGGCGGCGGATTGCCGGGCGCGGGGTCGCGCGAGGCGACCTTGTCGTGCTCGCGGAAGGCGACCGCGTCCCCGCCGATGCGCTGCTCCGCGAAGGGCAGGACCTGCAGACCGACGAATCGCTGCTCACGGGGGAATCCGTGCCCGTCCGGAAGCGTGTCAGCGCCGGCATCGCGCCGGACCATCCCCGCCCGGGTGGAGACGACCAGCCCTACCTTTATTCAGGCTCGCTTGTTGTTCGGGGCAGCGGCATTGCCGAGGTCATCGCGACCGGCCCACGCAGCGAGATCGGAAAGATCGGCCAGTCGCTGCAAAGCATCGATACAGAGCCGCCGCGACTGCAGCATCAGACCAGGATTCTCGTGCGCTGGTGCGCGATCGGCGGTGCGTTCGTCAGCGTTCTGGCGGTCTTGCTCTACGGAACGCTTCGAGGCGGATGGCTCAATGCCGTGCTGGCCGGCATCGCCATCGGCATGTCCATGCTGCCGGAGGAATTTCCCGTCGTGCTGACGGTGTTCATGGCGATGGGTGCCTGGCGGATATCCAAGGCGCGCGTGCTGACGCGCCGAGCCGCCTCGATCGAGACGCTGGGCTCGGCAACGGTCCTGTGCACCGACAAGACCGGCACGCTGACGGAGAACCGGATGAACCTCGCCGAACTGCGTCGTCCCGATGGAACGGCGCTGCGCACCGCGGCCATGCCGCAGGCAGGCATTCCCCCAGAGTTCGCGCCGATCGCCGCTTATGGCCTTTTGGCGAGCGCGCCGGAGCCGTTCGATCCGATGGAGAAGGCGTTTCACGCGTTCGCGCGCGAAACGCCGGGCGTGCGCAAGCACTTGCCGGATTCCAACTGGCGCCTTCTGCGAGGCTACGGGCTGCGGCCTGATCTTCTGGCGATGACACAGGTCTGGCGGGCACCGGGCACGGCCGAGCCCGTGGTGGCGAGCAAAGGCGCGCCGGAAGCCATCGGCGGTCTGTGCAGACTGGCGGAGCCCGAAATGCGGATCCTGCGCGAAACCGTCGATGCCATGGCCGCCAATGGCATGCGAGTCCTGGGAGTGGCCGCCGCCACCCATCGCGGCAGTGCTCTTCCGGACTCCCAGACCGGATTCGCCTTCCGCTTCCTGGGGCTCGTCGGACTCGCCGACCCGCTTCGCTCCAGCGTGCCGGAGGCCGTCAGCGAATGCCGCACGGCCGGCATCCGCGTCGTCATGATCACTGGAGACTATCCGGCCACGGCCCTGGCGATCGCGCGACAGGCCGGGCTCGAGGCGTCCGGAGTGCTGATCGGCGATGACTTGCGGAAACTCGATCGCGCGGCGCTGGCCCGGCGCGTCAACGACGCGAATGTCTTCGCACGCATCGTGCCGGAACAGAAGCTGCAGATCGTTCAGGCGCTGAAGGAAAGCGGCGAGATCGTCGCCATGACCGGCGACGGCGTGAACGACGCCCCTTCGCTCAAGGCGGCCCATATCGGCATCGCCATGGGCGGGCGAGGCACGGATGTGGCACGCGAGGCCGCCTCGATCGTTCTGCTCGATGACGATTTCGGTTCGATCGTCACCGCGATCCGCCTCGGACGGCGCATCTACGACAATTTGCGCAAGGCGATGGGCTTCATCTTCGCGGTGCACGTGCCCATTGCGGGCATGGCGCTGCTGCCGCTGGTGATCGGGCTGCCGATCTTCTTCAGCCCGATCCACATCGCGTTTCTCGAGATGGTCATCGATCCCGTGTGCTCGCTGGTCTTCGAGGCGGAAACCGACGAGCGCGACGTCATGCGCCGGCCACCGCGGGCAGGCGATGCGCCGTTGTTCTCATGGGCCCTGATCGTGTGGAGCGTGCTTCAGGGCGCGCTTGCCTTCGCCGTCATCGCGCTCGTCTATGTCTTAGCGCTCTACCGCGGCATGCCCGAAAACGACGCCCGTTCACTCGGATTCGTCGCGCTCGTGCTGACGATCCTGAGCCTGGTGCTCGTCAACCGTTCGTTCAGCAACTCCCTGGTCTCCGCTTTCCGCCGGCCGAATGCGGCGCTTGCCTGGATTCTGCTCGTGATCGCGATGGCTCTGACGGCCATCCTGCTCTGGCCCGCCGCGGCCACCCTTTTCCGGTTCGGACCACTGCATGGTGACGATCTGCTGCTAACCTTCGGCGCGGCCGGATTGGTGCTCGTGAGCCTCGAAGCCCTCAAGCCGATCTGGCGTGGCCGGCTGACAAGGTAGGTTATGTCCGCGGACCGAACAGAGGAATTCTGGCGGAGAGGGAGGGATTCGAACCCCCGATAGGCTTGCACCTATGCCGCATTTCGAGTGCGGTGCATTCAACCACTCTGCCACCTCTCCTGAAGGCGCCAAAACGGGGCGAAGCCGCCGTGGTCGGGGCCGTGTAATAGGCGAGGATCACCGGGCAGACAAGGCGCGGGACGAGAAATTCGCGGGAAGCCTCCGAACCGGAGCGAGCGGGAAGGATCGCGCCGGTCCGATGACGGCGGGCAACGGGGTGGGACCGCCATACGCAAGAACAAATTGGCGGTCCCGTGCCGCTTCATTGAAATGCCACCCGAATGCGCGCTTGGCCGGCTGGCGTGATGCGACCTGGGCACGCTAGCAGCGGTTCCACTCGCGGCAACGCGATCCTGTTCTTAACCTCACCGATCAACCTTACCGGCGATCGCACGCGAAACGGCTCTCCGAGCCGATGCCTCTCGAAAGGAGCCGACGCCCATGGGTCCACACCGCCCGCCGTCGGGCTGTTTCGCGCCAAATCATTCATTTTCGGGCGGTTTTTGGCCCGGTTTGCCTTGACTCTCGTCTGTCAGCCGATATAAGTCGGCCTCATCCGGCGCGGGATTTCTCGCGCCGCTTGTTTTGCGTGGATTTTGCTCGGCAGTGCCGACGCTCGCGCGGAAGACTTAAACCCTAACGCGACTGAACAAAAAGCCGGCCCGGCACTGTCCGAGGCCGGGATCGAACACGAAGGAATTAAAGGATGTTCGCAGTCATCAAAACCGGCGG
>CAYVVB010000393.1:0-17809 GCA_964454955.1 uncultured Bradyrhizobium sp.
CCTGAGGAGTTTCGGGAAGTGCGAGTTGACCGGCCAAAGCCGAACAAAGGCTGATTGGAATCTATCCCTTTGCCGTGCCGTCGCGTGAATTGACTCGCGTTTGAGGCCTTGGGGGAGCATACTGAAATACATCACCGCCCCGCTTAGGCATTCCATCGGTGACAGAGAGTGTTGTGCTCCCGCCATTTAAAGGGAAGCCCTCATGTCCCAATCTCAAAGCGTCCCTTCCGTTACTCAGTTCGCGGCAATTGGCCGCCCCGCCTGTCCAAGGTGCAAAGCTGCGATGATGCTTGTCAGCATTGAGCCGACACGCTCGCGGGATGTCGACTTGCATACGTTCAAATGCGCCATCTGCAATGAGGCCCTTGAGACGCTTGCTGCGTATGAAGACCCGATGAAGTCCAAAGCCCTTGGACGCTGGCTTCAAGGGGATTTGCATTCACCGAGAGCGCACCACCACTGAGAGCCTCCTCTGGCTGGCCGAGCGGGCAGGCTCTATGACCTTAAAGGGCCCAACATCTATCGCGCGTCTGGCGAGCTGGTCGGGCATATGAACGACGCGAGAGGCTCGGACCAGCGTCTTGCGCGCTCGACAGACAGGCTGTTTCGCGAGCAAGCTTAACTCGCGGCAGCGCCTGACCTTGGGCAACCTTCGCGCGCCAGGAACGAATCCGGAGTGCGCGAACTTCTCCTCCATTGGCTTAGGAGTGGCTCTTATGTCTTGGGATCGTCCGTTTGCTCAGCCCGTTCCGTTAGCTGGAGGGAGACCTGCCAGAACTCTGCGAGATGCCGGCGACTTCGTCAGGAAGCTCTCGAGACTTGAGCAGGATGCGCCTGAATGGCGATATGCTGTTCAGATGTTGACCGACGCCGCTGAAGATCGCGGAGCAATGCTCCTCGCGGAGATCGGCATGGATCGAGCACTCGGCCGAAAGATCGAATAGCGGTGTATGCCGGCGCCTCGGGTTCATTTTCAGCTATATCTCCTTCCAAAATCAGGCGCGCCATTCCAACAATCACCCGGACCTCCCTCGGCAACGGGGGATGAGGACGCCAGTCGCACTCCCGGCCACGCTAACGGTGAAGGAGAAGCGCCATGGTGCACAAGCAACCCTCAATCCAGCGTTTCGACGACCGCGTCCGCGATTTATAAGGAGCGGCTCGCCGAATTGGCGCGGCCAAAACCGGGCCCAAGGCGAGACGAGTTTTTGCGGAGGCTAGGTCAGGTTGATGAAGCGCCTGCCGCCAGCTCGCCGCCACGGAGCAGCGGGGGATTGGATCAACGAAACTGCGCAACCGGCGATAAGGCCGGCCGCCAGTCGGGCATGAAGTCGCAGGGCTGATTTAAGTCAACCCGGCAAGGGACCTGGCAGGCAAGAATCTAATTCCAAGCGGCGTAGGCAAGGTCGGAGCCACGTTGGAGAAAGCAATGGCTGACGAGTTGCACGTATTGTTCGGCGGCGGTCAAGTCGGTCTACCGCTCGCGAAAATTCTCCTGGCGCGGGGCAAGCGCGTGCGGATCGCAAAGCGGTCGGCCGGTGGTCTGCCGGATAACATCGAACTGGTGCAGGGAGATGCTTCCGACCGCACCTTTTGCGTCGAAGCAGCGCGGGGGGCGGCGACCGTCTACCACTGCATGAACCCCCCGTATTACGCAAATATTTGGGCAGAGCTTCTGCCCGGCTACATGGACAATCTTATTGCCGCGGCGGGACAAGCGGGTGCGCGATTGGTGGTGCTTGATAATGTGTACATGCTGGGACGGCCGCCGCACGGCAAACCGCTCAATGAAGACACGCCGCCGAACCCGTGCAGCCGGAAGGGCGAGGTCAGAGCGCGCGTCGCAGAGCGAATGTGGCAGGCCCATCGGCGTGGCGATGTTCGTGCGACGACCGGACGCGCATCAGACTATTACGGGCCGGGCGGCACTCTAAGCCATCTGGGCGATCAGTTCTGGCGTCCAGTGATTGCAGGCAGGCGGGGACTGGTCTTAGTTGATCCCAATATGATCCATACCTATCACTACATCCCGGATGTCGCAGCCGGGCTGGCTGCGCTCGGCACGGCAGACGACGATGTATATGGGAAGCCATGGATGCTCCCGTGCGCACCTGCCGAGACGATGCGGCAATTGGTGGCGCGGCTTTCACAAAAACTTGGGCGGGAGATCAAACTATTTCCCGTGCCGAGGATAGCCGTAAAGGCACTTGCGCTCGTCGTACCCTTCATTCGGGAAATTGATGAAATGTTGTATCAGTGGCAGGAACCATTTCGTATTGACGATAGTCGCTTTCGTGCGCGGTTCAATCAGGGACCGGAGAATGCGGATCGCGCGGCAGCGAAAACGGTGGGGTGGGCAAGAACGCACTACGGTTCTGCATGACGCACACCACTACAAGGCGCTTCTTGCGTAACTGGGGTGGGTGGCGGAATGATTTGGTCGGGCCGCGAACGGAACGTTTCAAATCCATTCGAAGGCCCGAAGCGGTCTAACGGGCCCCTGATCTGGCGGGTCGCTGACAAGCGCGAAGGACTCTCTCCTGCGGTGAACTGGCCGATGTGCCAAACTATCATGCGTTCGCTCCCGGGCGGCCCTTGACTGATGATGCGCTCAAGATCGTGATGCGCGGAGCGCAGAAAAAATATCTGGGTACGGTTTGGAAGCCCCGAATGACCAGCGTTCAGACCTTCATTTTGGAGCCCGGCACGCCGGAGTTGGCGATATGCGCGCGCTGGCGCGCAAACGCCTTTTCGGTCCTGAAGGCGTCCTTTGAGCAGGAATTGAGGTCGCTGGAGCTATTCGCTTCGGATCATAGCTATGGCGTGGCGCTGGTCGCGAAGGTCGATGGCGAACCGATCGGGACGTGCCTTCTGGTGGAGTCGGAGATCGAGCCTAACCATGACGTGTCGCCCTGGCTTGCGGGCTTGTTCGTTGTCCCAGAGCATCGGAGGAAAGGCGCAGGTGCCGTATTGGTCCGAGCGATAGAAGATGAAGCCCGACAACGACAGTTTTCGCGACTTTACCTTTACACGACGGAAGCCGAGGGCTTTTACGAGAGGCTCGGCTGGGAAGTGCTGGATCGCACCGACTGGAGGGGCTTCGATACGGCCCTCATGGTCTGCGATCTGAAGTCACTCGGCACAATTGCTTGACCGGATCGAGTCTCATGGCCGGACAGCGTACTGCCCGGCCACAACGGCCCGTCGGCCGTGAATCTTTCGTTCCCGATCAATCCGGCGCAAAATCGACGACAGTCGTCAGTGCCGTCGCGTTGTTCTGCTTGGCCAGTTCATAGTGGAGCCGGGCATCTGCCACGAGAGCCAACGTGCCATCGGGCATGTAGCCGCCGATCGGCCCGTGCGCGATTGCAACCATGAGACAGCCGTCAGGCGCGAAGGGCTCGTGGATGTGGCCGGCCCTTTCACAGGTGTAGGTGTTGGGCCGGCCCTGATCGTCCGCATCGTAGTAGAAGCCGCCCTCGAGGATATAGGCCTCCACCATGTGGACGTGCCAGTGCAACGTCGCCTGCGTTCCGGGATCGACCTGTAGCAGCATCGTCCACCGGCCTGTTGCCAGATCGGCGAACAGCAGTTTGAATCTCGTCCCCGGCATCAGCCAGTCGGTCCACGGAATGTCATCTGGATTGACGAAGTCGCGACGCGTCCCGCGTGGGGTGGCCTGGGTCGCCTTCATCCAGTGAAACGGTGTGATTGGTTGCCCAGCCGGCTGGCCGGTGGTCTGAATGTTCAAATGATCCTCCCTTGCGTTGACGGCGCTTCGTGCAGTTTTGCGGCTGCAGGAAAAACCGTTGAGTGATAGGGTACGCACAAGAGTGGATGCCAAAATCCACTTTGGTGGAGGATCGCTTGAGCCGGATGGCCGAGTTGCCGCTTGCGGATCGCGCGGCATTGTTTGGAGTCGTGGACGCCTGTTGCGGTGCGTCAGGGCAGTTTGGCGATCGCCTGCTGGAGGCGCTGGCAAGCCATCTGAACTACCGCGACACCACTTATTTCAGCGGAATCAATCTGGACGACGCCTTGCAGAACCGGAACGTCGTGGTGCGCGGACGCGCCTGCCGAATGTTGCCCGAATATCTGGAGCGCTACGCCAAAATCGACATCTTCCGGTCACCCATTGCACTCCAGCGCCTTGCGAATCCCGGCGTCACCGCCATGCATCTGCTTCCGTCGGCGCTTTGCGATCAGCATCGGCCCTATGTCGAGAACTTCATCCGCCGCGCCGGGGCACGCACCATCTTTGCCATGCACATCGAGGGCGGCACGGGAAGCGCATTCCTCGGCGTGCTTGATTTCGGCGACCCAATGGACGGGACGGATCTGGTCCGCCTGTCCTTGCTGCGCAGGGTGCTGTCGGCAGAGCTCGAGCGGGAAAATTGCCGCCTGGCCCGTACCGAAGCCGCCTCCCTGACCCGTCGCGAACTCGCCGTCGCGGAGCTTGTCGCGCGTGGCCTGAGCAATGCCGAGATCGCACGTCAGCTCGACCTGCAGATCGACACCGTGAAGAAGTATCTCACGCGCGTCTACCAGGTTCTCGGCGTCCGCAGTCGCACACAGCTTGCACTGCGGCTGCGTTGAGGCGGCTGGCCGGTCAGAGGGGGGCGTTCTCCTGGGATTGGAGGTCACAACTGATGCTTCAGCGCGGCCAGCGCCATTGCGGCCAGACGCCGCATCCTCCAAAACGAAAAGCCGCCCCGTAAGGGACGGCTTTTGCGATTTCGGATCCGGCGATCCCGAAACTTGGTTGCGGGGATAGGATTTGAACCTATGACCTTCAGGTTATGAGCCTGACGAGCTACCGGGCTGCTCCACCCCGCGATAAGCGTTGCGCGCCTTTCCAGAAAAACCAGAGACGAAAGCGGACCGACGCGGCAGCCGCGCCGATCGAGCTTTTGGGCTTCCTGAGAAGACAACCCCGGGCCTTGGCCACAAGGGCGCGATCGCTATGTATCAACGAGGAACTGCTTTGGAAAGGGTTTTGACCCGCCTTTTTTCGATTTTGTGACAGCCAAGTCAGACCAAGAAGGGGTCAAAATGGCCGCTCTTGCCAGAAGTTCCGCAAAAGGCGAGGCTCCGGGGAAAATTGCGCTTGTTGAGGAGGGAAAACGCCACGATGGACCTATCCCTGAAGAGCCAGGGCCTCAGCGCCCTGGACGACGCCTTCCATGCGATGGTCGAAAAGTCCCGGACCGACGCCGCGCCCTCCCTGGAAGCGCGGCTCGACCGGCTGGCGCGGCTACGCGCCGCCGTCTCCGGGAACGAGGCCCGGTTTGGGGAGGCGATCTCGGCCGATTTCGGCCACCGCTCGGCAACCGAGACCCTGTTCGCCGAAACCCTGTTCCTTCTGGGCGAGATCAAGCACACGGCAAAACACCTGAAGAAGTGGATGGCGCCGCAGCGCGTGCACACCGCGCTGCAGTTCATGCCGGCGAAAAACCGCCTGATCCCGCAGCCGCTCGGGGTCGTCGGCATCATCGCGCCGTGGAATTATCCGCTGCAACTCACGCTCGCGCCCGCGATCGGCGCGATCGCGGCCGGCAACCGCGTGATGATCAAGCCCAGCGAACTGACGCCGCAATTCGCTGCCCTGCTCAAGGACGTGATCGCGGCGACATTCGCGCCCGACGAGGTGATTGTCACCGGCGTCGAGGAAGAGGTTGCAAAGGCCTTCGCCGCCCTGCCCTTCGATCACCTGGTTTTCACCGGCTCGACCCGGGTCGGCCGGCTGGTGGCGGAAGCCGCGGGCCGCAACCTGACCCCAGTCACGCTCGAACTCGGCGGCAAGTCCCCCGCCATTGTCGACCGCACCGCCGACATCGACGAAGCCGCCGAGCGGATCGGCTACGGCAAGCTGCTCAATGCGGGCCAGACCTGCATCGCGCCGGACTATGCCCTGGTGCCGGAGGAATCGTTGCAGGCCTTTGCCGAGAAGGTGCGCGGGCACATGCGCCGCATGTTCGGCACCGAACCCGCCAACAAGGACTACACCTCGATCATCTCCGACCGCCATTACGCGCGGCTGGAAGCCCTCGTGACCGATGCGGCCGAAAAGGGCGCAAAGATCCTGCAGCCGGCGAAGCCCGACGATCCGAACTGGAAAGGCAAGCGCAAATTCCCGCCGACGATCGTGGTCGGCGCCACGCCCGACATGGCGATCATGCAGGAGGAAATTTTTGGGCCCCTGCTGCCGGTGCTCGCCTATCGCGAGGCCGGAGAGCCGATCGCCTACATCAACAAGCACGATCGGCCGCTGGCGCTGTACTGGTTCGGCAGGGACAGCGCCGCGCGCGACGAGGTGCTTTCGCGCACCATCTCGGGCGGCGTCACCGTCAATGACTGCCTGTTCCACTTCACCCAGATCAACCAGCCGATGGGCGGCGTCGGCGCATCCGGCACCGGCGCCTATCACGGCGAATGGGGATTTCGGACGTTCAGCAAGCAAAAGCCGGTGTTCTACCGTTCGGCACTGAATCGGATGGCCGATCTCTATCCGCCCTACGGTGCCAAGATCGCGCGATTGGAGAAACTGCTGCGGTTCATGTCGTAGCCGATCAACACCGTCGTTCCGGGGCGATGCAAAGCATCGAACTATGGTGCGCAATTTGCGCACCTGAGAACCTCGAGCTTCCGGGTTCGCGTCTTCGACGCGCCCCGGAATGACGTGCCAAATAACAAGCAGTATCCAGGGGGAGAACAGGGGTGACGGATACATTCGATTTCGTGGTGGTGGGTGCAGGTTCGGGCGGCTGCGCGGTCGCGGGCAGGCTGTCGGAAGATCAGGCCACGTCGGTGGCGTTGCTCGATGCCGGCGGCAAGAACGACAATTGGGTGGTCACCACGCCCTACGCGCTGGTGCTGATGGTCGCCGGCAAGGTCAACAACTGGGCCTTCAACACGGTGCCGCAGAAGGGCCTGGGCGGCCGCATCGGCTATCAGCCGCGCGGCAAGGGACTCGGCGGCTCTTCGGCGATCAACGCGATGGTCTATATCCGCGGCCATCGCGCCGACTACGACCATTGGGCGTCGCTTGGCAACACCGGCTGGTCGTATGCGGACGTGCTGCCCTATTTCAAGCGCTCCGAAGACAACACCGATTTCGACGGCGCCTATCACGGCAAGGGCGGTCCGCTGCGCGTCAACCACCTGCGCACCGACAACCCGGTGCAGCAGATTTTCCTCACCGCCGCGCAGGAGGCGCAATTTCGCCTGCGCGAGGACTTCAACGCCGAGGAACAGGAGGGCCTCGGCATCTACCAGGTGACGCAGCACAATGGCGAGCGCTGGAGCGCGGCGCGCGCCTATGTGCATCCCCATGTGGAGAAGCGCCCGAACCTCAAGGTCGAAACCAGCGCTCACGCCACGCGGATCCTGTTCGAGGGCCAGCGCGCGGTCGGCGTCGAATACCGGAAAGGCAACGAGACCAAGCAGCTTCGCGCGCGACGCGAGGTGATCCTCGCAGCCGGCGCATTCCAGTCGCCGCAGCTATTGATGCTCTCGGGCGTCGGCGACCAGGCGGCGCTGAAAGACCATGGCATCGCGCCAGTGCTTCACTTGCCTGGCGTGGGCGCGAACCTGCAGGATCATCCGGATTTCATCTTCACCTACACCTCTGAGAATCCGAATTTCACCGCAATGTCATTTGCCGGAATAGCGCGCCTGTTCCGCGGCATCGGACAATACCGGCGCGAGCGGCGCGGGATGATGACGTCCAACTTCGCCGAATGCGGCGGCTTCCTGAAGACGCGGCCCGATCTCGACATTCCCGATATCCAGTTGCATTTCGGCATGGCGATCGTCGACGACCACGGACGGAAGCGACGCTTCGGCGACGGCGGCTTCTCCTGCCACGTCTGCCTGCTGCGGCCGAAGAGTCGCGGCAGCGTCACGTTGAAGAACGCCGATCCGACGAGCGCGCCGCTGATCGACCCAAACTTCCTCGGCGAGGAAGCCGACATGGAGGCGATGGTCGCAGGCTACAAGACCACGCGACGGCTGATGGAGACGCCGGCGATGCGGGCACTGCAGAAGAAGGACCTTGTCACCTCAGGCGTGAAAACCGACGACGACATCCGTGCGGTCCTGCGCGCACGGGTCGACACCGTTTATCATCCCGTCGGCACGTGCAAGATGGGCGTCGACGACCCGCTTGCCGTGGTCGACCCGAAGCTGAAGGTCCACGGGCTGGAAGGCTTGCGCGTGGTCGATGCCTCCATCATGCCGACCCTGATCGGCGGCAACACCAATGCGCCCACCATCATGATCGGCGAGAAAGCGGCGGACATGATCAGAGCGGAGATGCGGGGGAGTTGAATCGCTTGCTCCGGCATTCCGGGGCGCTCGCAAAAGCGAGCGAACCCGGAATCCGGAAGTCGTTTGCGGCTTGAGATTCCGGGTTCGATGCTTCGCATCGCCCCGGAATGACGCCGCATGAGGATCACGTCAGCAAGAAGCCGCCGTCGACGGTCACCACGCTGCCGGTCATGTAGCGCGAGGCACTGGAGGCGAGCAGCAGGATGGCGCCATCGAGATCGGATTCGGCGCCGACGCGGCGCTGCGGAATGCGCTTGATCAGCCGCTCGCCGCCCGGCGTCGACCACACGTCATGGTTCATCTCGGTATCGATGTAACCCGGCGCCAGCGCATTGACGCGGACGCTGCTGGCGGCCAGCTCGAGTGCCAGCGCCCTGGTGGCCTGGATCATCCCGGCCTTGGAGACTGCATAGGACGAGACGGATTTCAGCACGGAAAAACCGAGGATGGAGGCGATGTTGACGATATTGCCTGCCTGCTTGCGCGCGACCATGCGGCGCGCCACCTCGGTGGCGGCAAAATAGGCGCCCTTGAGATTGGCGCCGATCACGGCGTCCCAATCCGCTTCCGTTTGCTTGAGCGCCGGCTTGTCGACCGCAATGCCGGCATTGTTGATCAGGACGCTGACGGGTCCGAGTGCCGCTTCCGCCGCATCGATTGCCCGCGCGATCGACGCCGTATCGGTCACATCCATCTGTACCGCGGCGGCGCGGCCGCCGCCTTTGCGGATTTCCTCTTCCAGGCTCTTGAGTTTCGCGGTCTGCCGCGCTGCAAGAACAACCGCCGCGCCATGCGAGGACAGCACGCGCGCGAATTGCCGTCCCAGGCCCTGGGACGCACCCGTGATCAGGATGGTTTCCCTGGTAACGTCGAACAGACCAGACATGACGAAATCTCCGGAAGACAGGCGCTTGCGTCCTTGATACAGGCCATTTCCGGTCGCTGCCAAGCGCCGCCTGCCGGCTTATCACGGCCACCGGGCTCGGCTAGAGTAGCGGCCTCCAGGTCGAGAAGCCAACGGGAGTGAAACAGTGGATCTTGGAATCAAGGGTCGTCGCGCCATCGTCTGCGCCTCCTCGAAGGGGTTGGGGCGCGCCTGCGCAATGGCGCTGGCCAATGAAGGCGTCCATGTGACGCTCACCGCGCGCGGCGCCGAGGCGCTTGCGAAGACCGCAAACGAGATTCGTTCCAAAAATCCCGGCATCACCGTGACCGAAGTGGCTGGCGACATCACCACGCCGGCCGGCCGAGAGGCCGTGCTGAAGGCCTGTCCCGATCCGGATATCCTCGTCAACAACGCTGGCGGCCCGCCGCCTGGCGATTTCCGCAACTGGACCCGCGACGACTGGATCAAGGCGCTGGATGCCAACATGCTGACGCCAATCGAACTGATCAAGGCGACGGTGGACGGCATGATGGCGCGGAAATTCGGCCGCATCGTCAACATCACCTCTGCCGCGGTGAAGGCGCCGATCGACATTCTCGGCCTGTCCAACGGCGCGCGCGCAGGCCTGACCGGTTTCGTCGCGGGACTGTCGCGCAAGACGGTGATCAACAACGTCACCATCAATGCACTGCTGCCGGGCCCGTTCGAGACCGATCGCCTGCTCACGACCATCAAGGCCGAAGCCGAGAAGCGTGGCGTCACACCGCAACAACTCCAGGCCGAGCGCGCCAAGCTCAACCCCGCCGGCCGCTTCGGCGATCCCGAGGAGTTCGGCCTGTTCTGCGCCTTCCTGTGCGGCGCCAAGGCCGGCTTCATCACGGGGCAGAACATCCTGCTCGACGGTGGAAATTTTCCAGGCACGCTGTAGCGCATTTCGGCGAGGCGGCTCACTTCACCCTCCCCTGGAGGGGGAGGGTCGGCTCGCGTTGAGCAAAGCGAAATGCGAGGCGGGGTGGGGTGAGCCGCATAAATAGTTTCAATGCTGACCATATGCCGTATCAAACGCGTGGCAACACGACGCGAGGAAGCACGGCACGCGGATAGACTGTCACCCCACCCCGCCCCCTCCAGGGGAGGGTCATCCGTTTATCCCTTCGAGCTCTCGTCTTCGTCGCGCTCGCTGGGGCTGGAGGAATCGGCGCTGGTGTGCTCGTCGCTCCATTCAACTCCGAATGCATCCAGACCATCCGCCAGGAAATCGCCGAGCATCGGCTCGCCCAGCAGATAATGCGCGGTCTCACGGCGCGGGTGCGTGTATTCGCCTCTCGCGTCGACCGCGCGGGAGCGCAGATCGTCCCACTCGTCGATGGAGCCATCGCCGCGCCCGAGCCACATCAGCGCGACCAGATCGATCTGCTCGTCCTCGTTGAGCGAGCCGATGAAGCTTGAGAGTTCACGGACGACCGGGTCATGGCCACCGTCCTCGAGCACATCGACCATGTCGTCATCAGCCGCATTCGAGCCGGAGTCCGGGTCGGATGCCGCGTCCTTGACGTCGAATTCCCGCGCCTTCTCGATCACAAAAGCGACCTTTTCCGGCGAAATCGTCAGCTCAGGCATGAGGTCCCGTCTCTTGCTCGCGGATGATCATTCGGAAAACCGGTACCCACACAGGCAGCCCTCCGGGTCCGGATCATGCGCCCGGTCGCCCCCATAACGCAGCAGGTCTGAAGATGATCCATTGCGCGAGGTGGCGGAAAACCGCATTTTTGCAGATTGATTTGCAGATTGAAATGACAATCTCGGGAAGCGCCGGATGCGATGGACGGTAGGTAAGATCAAGATCACCAAGATTGTGGAGCTGGAGACGGTCGGCTCGACCCGGTTCATCCTGCCGCAGGCCTCCAACGAGAAAATACGCGCGCTGCCCTGGCTGATCCCGCATTTCGCGACCGAGGAGGGCCGGCTGAAAATGTCGATCCATTCGCTGGTGGTGGAGACGCCGATGCATCGCATCCTGGTCGATACCGGGCTCGGCAACGACAAGGAGGGCCGCAGCGTGCCGACCTGGAATCAGCGCAACGGTCCGTATCTCGACACCATGACAGAGGGTGGTTTTCCGCCCGAGAGCATCGACACGGTGCTGTGCACCCATCTGCATGTCGACCATGTCGGCTGGAACACCCGCCTGGTCGACCGCCGATGGATGCCGACCTTTCCCAATGCGCGCTATCTGTTCGGCAGGGCGGAATATGGGCACTGGCGCGACCACAGCGACACGCCGGACAAGGCTGCCGTCTTCAACGACTCGGTGAAGCCGATCGTCGACGCAGATCGGGCCGAGCTGGTCGCCGGCGATGAGCAGCTCACCTCCGAGATCACCCTGATCCCGACCCCCGGTCACAGCCCCGGGCACATGAGCATCCATATAGTCTCGGATGGCGAAGAGGCCCTTCTGACCGGAGACGTCGCCCATCACCCCTGCCAGATGGCGCATCTTGACTGGTCGTCGACCGCCGACTCCGATGCCCTCCAGTCTGCCGCGACGCGGCGGAAGCTCTTCTCCCGCTTCGCCGATACGCCGACGCTGGTCATCGGCGGGCACTTCAATGCCGGCCATATCAGGCGCGACGGGGATGCCTTCAAATTCATCGCCTTGGCATCATGAGGGGCTGCAATGCAAGTGCCGGGGAACAGTTGAATTTCCCCCCGCCCTGTTCCATGAAGCTGTTCAACCAAACGTCCATCCTAGGGAGCGATAAATGAAACTTGTTCGTTACGGCGCGAAGGGTGCGGAAAAGCCCGGTCTGATCGACAAATCCGGCCAGTTGCGCGACCTCTCGGCGCAGATCAGGGATCTCGACGGCGAGGCCTATTCGCCGGCCTCGCTGAAAAAGCTGGCCGCACTCGACCCCGCCTCGCTCCCCGC
Source organism: uncultured Bradyrhizobium sp. (assembly GCA_964454955.1). Taxonomy (GTDB): domain Bacteria; phylum Pseudomonadota; class Alphaproteobacteria; order Rhizobiales; family Xanthobacteraceae; genus Bradyrhizobium. Next base: position 12,144 of record CAYVVB010000393.1, read on the forward strand.
AGTCGGCGGCAGCCCGCGGCTCGGCACGCCGGTGACCGGCATCTCGAAATTCGTCGCGATCGGCTTGAACTACACCGACCATGCCAAGGAGACAGGCAACCCGATCCCGTCCGAGCCGATCTTCTTCCTGAAGGCCAATAGTTCGCTGTCCGGCCCCAACGACCCGGTGGAGAAGCCGCGCGGCTCGACCAAGCTCGACTGGGAAGTGGAGATCGCGGCCATCATCGGCACCCGCGCCAAATACGTCTCCGAAGCCGACGCCCTCAACCATGTCGCAGGCTACTGCGTCTGCAACGACGTCTCGGAGCGCACTTTCCAGATCGAGCGCGGCGGCACCTGGACCAAGGGCAAGTCGCACGACACGTTCGGCCCGCTCGGCCCATGGGTCGCCACCAAGGACGAGATCGAAAACGTGCAGAACCTCTCGATGTGGCTCGACGTCAACGGCAAGCGCCGCCAGACCGGCACGACCTCAACCATGATCTTCTCGATCGCGAAATGCGTCTCCTACGTCTCGCAATTCCTGACGCTGCTGCCCGGCGACATCATCACCACGGGCACGCCGCCCGGCGTCGGCACCGGCATGAAGCCGCCGCAGTTCCTCAACGTCGGCGACGTCGTCACCCTCGGCATCGAAGGCCTCGGCGGGCAGCGCCAGGAGATCATTGCCGCAGGAGAGTAAGGGGCGAGCCACGCAACGATTCGTCATGCCTGGGCTTGACCCGGGCATCCACGTCTTGAAGCTCGACTATCGAAGACACGTGGACGGCCGGGTCGGGCCCGGCCGTGACGGCGGAGATAGTTCCAGGGAACATTTCAAATGAAGCTCACCTTTTCCCCCGCCTCGCCGTTCGCCCGCAAGGTGCGGATCGCTGCGATCGAGCTCGGCCTGATCGATCGGATCGAACTGGTCCCAACCACGGTCGGGCCCGGCCAGCACAACGACGAATATTCACTGATTACGCCGCTGAAGAAGCTGCCGGTACTCATTCTCGATAATGGCGAGGTCATTCTCGATTCCTACGTGATCGTCGAATATCTCGACGAGCTTGCAGGCTCCGGAAAGCTGATCCCGTCCTCGGGCCCGCTCAAATGGAAGATCAAGAGCGACCACTCGCTGCTGCAGGGCATGCTCGATTCCATGCTGCTGTGCCGCTACGAGAACATCACGCGCCCGGAAGGCTTGCGCTGGAAGACCTGGACCGACGACCACTGGAACAGGGCCTGGATCGGCATGGCGCGGTTCGAGAAGCAGGTCGACGCGATGCAGGCCCGCCCGCTCGACATCGCGCAGATCGCGCTGGTGTGCGTATTGGGCTATGCGGATTTCCGCTTCCCCGATTGCGGCTGGCGCAAGGCCTATCCCAAGCTCGATGCGTTTCATGAGAAGATGCTGCAGCGGCCATCGATGAAGGTTTCCCTGCCACCAGCGTAGTCCAGGAGGAACGTCATGGGTCTGAGCTTCGACGTCGGCGATCTCGCAATCCACCGCATCGTCGAGCAGGAGACTCCCTTCCTGCCGGCGCTGGAGATGCTGCCCGAGCTGACGCCGGAGCTTTTGGCTGAGAACAGGCTGTGGCTGCGACAGGCCAAGGCGCTGGACGAAGCCGACGCGCTGATCCTGTGTTTTCAGTCCTACCTCGTCAGGACGCCGCATCACAGCATCCTGATCGACACCTGCATCGGCAACGACAAGCAGCGCCCCACGCGGCCGAACTGGCACTTGAAAACCGACGACGCCTATATGCGTTCGCTCAAGTCAGCAGGCGTTTCGCCAGATGACATCGACTTCGTGATGTGCACGCATCTGCACCCGGATCACGTCGGCTGGAACACGAGGCTCGACAACGGCCGCTGGGTGCCGACCTTCCCCAACGCGCGCTATGTTTTCGGCAAGGCCGAGTTCGAGCATTGGACCGCCCAGAACACAAAGGCGCCGGTCGCCCCGTTCGGCGACAGCGTGCTGCCCGTGGTCGAGGCCGGCAAAGCCGACATCGTGACCAGCGATTTCGCCATTGGCGACCACGCGCGCATCCTGCCGACGGCGGGCCACACGCCGGGCCATATCGCCTTCGCATTCGGCAAATCCAGTGACACCGCCGTGTTCAGCGGCGATTTGATGCATTCACCGCTGCAGGCGCGCTATCCGGAGCTTTCGCCGAAGTTCGATATCGATCCCGTCCAGGCGGCGGTGACACGACGCAACTTCCTCGAGCGCTATTGCGACACCGACACGCTGTGCTGCACCGCGCATTTCCCCTCGCCGTCGACCGGCAGGATCCGACGCAGAGGCGATGGATTTAGCTGCGAGGCGGCGAACTGAAATACGGCGCGAGGCTGTCACCCTCCCCTCCAGGGGATGGTGACACACCGTGATCGTCGAAAGGCGCCTCAGTCGAACAGACTCGGGGTGTGATTGACGATGGCGCCTTCGATGGCGAGCATCTTCAGCTTGGTTGCTGTTCCGCCGTTGGCGGAGAAGCCGCCAGGCTTGTTGCCGGCCGCAAGCACGCGATGGCAGGGCACCACGATCGGGCATGGATTGCGCCCCAGGGCCTGGCCGACGTCGCGCGACAATTCCACCCCGCCGAGACACTTGGCGATATCGCCATAGGTCATGGTCTTGCCCGGCGGAATCTTGCGTGCCAGATCGTACACGCTCCTGTTGAAGGCCGGCACGTCGTCCAGATCGAGCACGATATCGGCGAGATCGTCCGGCTTACCCGAGAGCAACCGGACAATACGATCAATCGCGCCCTGAACGTCCGCGGTGGGCACTGTTTCCGCGCTCTCGCCGCGGCGCTGGCGGATGCGCGTGCGGGTCTTCTCCGCGCTTCCCATCGGCAGCTGCACGCCATTGATACCGCGTGGTCCCCATTCGATGCCGCAGGTCCCGATCGCGGTGTCGAACAGAGCGAAATGCTGGTCTTGCATGGCCCAACTCCAAAGGTTCGATGGCCCCATCGGTTATCCTCATCGTGCGGAATCTAGGCTTGGAAAATGTTGCGATCCACCCAGATTCCGGCAATCCTGCAGCACGGTTCCAGGCTTTTCGCGCCGGAACGCCCTCCCTCCCGGAAGCAAGCTTCCCAATCGCGCCGAAGACCTCGCATGCAAAGCCTCCCCGTCAACGGATACGACATGGCCTATCTCGATGTCGGGCAAGGGCCGCCCTTGGTCTGCGTGCATGGTTCGCTCTGCGACTTCCGCGTCTGGTCGCCGGTACTGGGCCCGCTGACGGCGAGGCACCGCGTGATCACGGTGAGCCTGCGGCATTTCTTCCCCGAGCATTGGGACGGCGCAGGCGACACCTATTCGCTCGTCCAGCATGTCGACGACATGATCGCCTTCATCGAGCAGCTTGCAGCGAAGCCTGTCGACCTCATGGGCCATTCGCGCGGCGGGCATATCGCGTTCCGCGTCGCGCAGCGGCGGCCCGATCTGTTGCGCAAGCTGATCCTGGCAGAACCCGGCGGCGAAATCGACGCAACGCTCGATCCGGATTACAAATCCGCACCCTGGCCGATGGCGGCGCCGATCGCGGCCGCAGCGGACGCGATCGGCAAAGGCGATATCGACGGCGGGCTTGAACTGTTCCTGACCGCGCTGCACACGCCGTGGAAGCGGCTGCCCGCTGCGGCAAAGCAATTGCTGCGCGACAACGCCACGACCCTGATCGGCGATGCGCGCGACCAGCGGATCCCGTTCTCCAGATCCGACGCAGAAGAGATCAAGACTCCGACGCTGTTCATCGGCGGGGCCGCTACGCGGGGCCTCCTGCCCAAGGTGCTGCATGCGCTCGCCGCGCATGTCCTTGACGCGCGGATCGCGATGATTGCAGGCGCCACACACGCGATGTTCGAGCAGGCGCCGCAGAAATATTGCGAGATCGTTCTTGATTTTCTGGCGAGGTAACCATGCATACCCTTCGCGTCAACGGATACGACATGGCCTATCTCGAGCTCGGCAGGGGTGCGCCGCTGGTCTGCGTGCACGGAACGCTCGGCGATTTCCGTACCTGGTCGGCGGTGATGGGACCGCTGTCCAAAAAGCACCGCGTGATCTCGGTGTCGTTGCGGCATTTCTTTCCCGAGGATTGGGATGGCGCAGGCAATGGTTACAAGATCGCGCAGCATGTCGCCGACATGATCGCCTTCATCGAGCAGATCGAACCGAAGCCGGTCGACCTGATGGGCCATTCCCGCGGCGGACATATTGCTTTCCGCGTTGCGCAGCAGCGTCCCGACCTGCTACGCAAGCTTATCCTGGCCGAGCCCGGCGGCGACCTCGACGCCACACTCGAGCCACCCGGGGCTCTCAAGCCGGTCTCCCCGGCGGCGCGCATCCGCGAGTCGATCGAGATGATCAGGGCCGGGAACATCGATGGGGCACTGAGCAATTTTGTCGACGTGATCGAAGGCGACGGCGCCTGGGCCCGCCTGCCCGCCACGACCAAACAACAGTTGCGTGACAACGCCACTACGCTGCTCGGCCAGGTCGGCGAAAACCGCAAGCCCTACGGCCGGGCGGACGCCCAGGCGATCAAGACGCCGACGCTGTTCATCGGCGGCACCGAGACCAAGGGCACCTTGCCGCTGGTGCTGCGCGCGCTGGCGCCGGAGGTTGCGGGCGCGCAGGTTGCGATGATCGAGGGCGCCGGCCACTGGATGTTCGAGCACGCGCCGCAGCGCTACGCTGAAATCGTGACCGGCTTTCTGGCGGGGTGATTTTCGGGGCTTCCGCTGCTATTCTCCCCTTAACAACGTCATTCCGGGGCGTCGCGCCAGCGACGAACTCGGAATGACAAGAACAACAAGGAGGAAGCCCATGAAACTGGCACCGGAGCAGCTCGCGTTTTTCAACCGCGAGGGCTGGCTGTTCCTTCCCGAACTGTTCAACGGCGAAGAAGCCGATTTTCTGGCGCGGGAGGCGGAACGCATCTACGATGCCAACCGCCCGGAGGTGTGGCGCGAGAAGAGCGGCGCGCCGCGCACGGCCTTTGCCGCCCATCTCTACAACGAAGCCTTCGGCGTATTGGGCGCGCATCCGCGCATGATCGAACCGGTGGAGCAGGTCTTCGGCGAGAAGGTCTACATGCACCAGTTCAAGATCAACGCCAAATCCGCCTTTACCGGCGACGTCTGGCAATGGCACCAGGACTACGGGACCTGGAAACGCGACGACGGCATGCCGGAGCCGCGCGCGATGAATATCGCGATCTTTCTCGACGAGGTGATGCCGATCAACGGCCCCTTGATGCTGGTGCCGAAGAGCCAGAATGCCGGCGACCTCGAGGCTTCGCACGATCGTGCGACCACCTCCTATCCGCTGTGGACGCTGGACGAGGACACGGTGACGCGACTGGTGCAGCAGGGTGGCATCGTGGCGCCGACCGGCAAGCCGGGCGGCATGCTGATGTTCCACGGCAATCTGGTGCACGGCTCGGCCGGGAATATCACGCCCTACCCGCGCAAGATCGTCTATCTGACGCTGAACGCGGTCTCCAATTACATTCGCACGCCGACCCGGCCGGACTATATCGCGCACCGCGATTTCACACCGATCGCAACCGTCGACGATGACGCGCTGCTGCGCCTGGCGCGCGCGCACCGGCAGGCGGCGGAGTAACACGTTGTTCACCGTCATTCCGGGGCGATGCGAAGCAT
>CAYVVB010000394.1:0-1868 GCA_964454955.1 uncultured Bradyrhizobium sp.
GATCATGGAAGGAACGGTGGCTTCGGTTCCGCCGCAGGGCGGCCGCAAGCATCCGCAGCAGGAGTTCCTGCAGGTCGACACCACCAACATCCTCTTCATCTGCGGCGGCGCGTTCTCGGGGCTCGAGAAGATCATCTCGGCGCGCGGCCGTTCGACCTCGATCGGTTTCGCGGCCCAGGTGCTGGCGCCGGAAGACCGCCGGACCGGCGAAATCTTCCGCCATGTCGAGCCCGAGGATTTGTTGAAGTACGGCTTGATTCCGGAATTCGTCGGCCGCCTGCCGGTCGTGGCGACGCTCGAGGACCTCGACGAAGCCTCGTTGAAGAAGATCCTGACCGATCCGAAGAACGCGCTGGTCAAGCAGTATCAGCGGCTGTTCGAAATGGAGAACATCGAGCTGACCTTCGCCGACGAGGCGCTGGGCGCGGTCGCCCGCAAGGCGATTGAGCGCAAGACCGGCGCGCGGGGCCTCCGTTCGATCCTGGAAAGCATTCTGCTGGAGACCATGTTCGATCTTCCGGGTCTGGAAGGCGTCGAAGAGGTGGTCATCTCGCGCGAAGTGGTCGAGGGCACAGCGCGTCCGTTGTACATCTACGCCGATCGCGCCGACCGCGCGGTCGAGAGCAGCGCCAGCGCCTGATTGCCGTCTCGCGCTCGCGCCCAATGTTCGCCAAAGGCGGCTGTGGAAAGAGTTTCCGCAGCCGCGTTCGTGCAAGTGTTTTGCTGCGTCGGACTGCAATTTCGCGGGCGTTTTCGCAGACTTGACACCCCCACACGTGATAGCCACCTAATGCTATCGGGCGATGAAAAATCACTTTAGATTCGCCTCATCGACGATCCGAAAGGAGCCAGCCTTCGCGAGAAGGGCTACGATGTTCGGATCAACCAGGCACCTTGTGGCGGTTGCGCAAACGTGTGGGCTGCGTGCAAGGGGGCACAACAAGAGGAACAGGCCATGACCACCCCAAAAACCCGGCCATCGATCGTCTACGGCGAGGCGCATTCTTACCCGGTGCTGCCGCTCCGCGACATCGTCGTCTTTCCGCACAACATCGTGCCGCTGTTCGTCGGTCGCGAGAAATCGATCCGCGCGCTCGAGGAAGTCATGCGCAATGATGCGCTGGTGATGCTGGCGACGCAGAAGAATGCGTCCGATGACGATCCGGCGCCCGATGCGATCTATGAGACCGGAACGCTCGCCAGCGTCCTGCAGCTCTTGAAGCTGCCCGACGGCACCGTCAAGGTGCTGGTCGAGGGGCTCGAGCGCGCGCGCGTGGAGAAATATTCGGACCGCGCGGAATTCTACGAGGCGACTGCCGTCGCGCTCGCCGATACCGACGCCAACTCCGTCGAGGCGGAAGCGCTGGCAAGGTCGGTAGTGTCCGATTTCGAAAGCTATGTGAAGCTGAACAAGAAGATTTCCGCCGAGGTCGTCGGCGTTGTTCAGGCGATCACCGATTTCGGCAAGCTCGCCGATACCGTTGCCTCTCATCTCGCGGTGAAGATCGCCGATCGCCAGTCCATCCTGGAAACGCTGTCGGTCACCACGCGCCTGGAGAAGGTGCTTGGGTTGATGGAGAGCGAGATATCCGTGCTGCAGGTCGAGAAGCGCATCCGCTCGCGCGTCAAGCGCCAGATGGAGAAGACGCAGCGTGAATATTACCTGAACGAACAGATGAAGGCAATCCAGAAGGAGCTCGGCGACGAGGACGGTCGCGACGAGCTCGCCGATCTGGAAGAGAAGATCAACAAGACCAAGCTCTCCAAGGAAGCGCGGGAGAAGGCGCAGCATGAGCTGAAGAAGCTGCGCCAGATGTCGCCGATGTCCGCGGAAGCGACCGTCGTGCGCAACTACCTCGATTGGCTGC
>CAYVVB010000395.1:0-1994 GCA_964454955.1 uncultured Bradyrhizobium sp.
ACGCGCTCGCGCAAATTCCTTTTTGCGCGGGGGCCCCGGGTGCAGCGGCCACCCGGTCTTCCCTGCGCCCTCTGTATTTGGAGGGTGACGAACATGCAAACCTCGGACGCCAAATGCGCCGCGAGAATATGGACGCGCGCCTTTCTACGCCGTTTGAAACTCGAATCCGAAGAAAGGCGACGAGATGCGTCCGCGCGGGTTCGCCTCGCCCCGCTTGCGGGGAGAGGCCGGAGCGCATCGACAGATGCGATCCGGGTGAGGGGAACTCTCGGCGAACTCGGTCTGTGGAGACGCCCCCCTCATCCGCCGCGCTTCGCGTCGACCGCTCCCCGCAAGCGGGGCGAGGTAAGCGACAGATGTGTAGGATGCTTGAACAGAGCCTACGACCGCACCGAAACGCTGTCCCGCGCTGCGGGCGAAATCCACGCCGCGATGACGGATACGATCACCGCAACGATGACGTTGAGGATCAGCGCGCCGAGCCCGACGTAAAACGAATAGCTGGCGCCGTGGAGAGCGACCGCCGCGACCGGCTTGAGGCCATTGCTCCAGGCCGTCCACGAGCCCCACAACATGCCGACGGCCCAGCCCGCAAGCAGGCCCTCGGCGCGGAACCAGCGGGTGTAGAGGCCGAACACCAGCGCGGGAAACGTCTGCAGGATCCACAGGCCGCCGAGCAGTTGCAGATCGAGCGCGAATTGCACCGGCAAGAACAGCGTGAACGCCAGCGCGCCGATCTTCACGATCAGCGAGGTGATCTTGGCGACGGCCGCTTCCCCCGCGTGAGTGATGGAGGGATCGATATAGTGCTTCCAGACATTGCGCGTGAACAGGTTGGCGGCGCCGATGCTCATCACCGCCGCCGGCACCAGCGCGCCGATCGCGATCGCCGCAAAGGCAAAGCCCGCGAACCACGATGGAAACAGCGTCTTGAACAGCACCGGCACCACGTCGTTCGGCGAGGAGAGCTGGAGTTGAGCGGCATGGGCCATGTAGCCGAGCAGCGCGATCAGGCCGAGCAGCAGCGTATAGGCCGGCAGGAAAATCGCATTCTTGCGGATGGTGTCGGCCGATTTCGCCGCGAAAACGCCGGTCAGCGTGTGCGGATACATGAAGGCCGCGAACGCCGAGCCGAGCGCCAGCGTTGCATAGGGCAGCATCTGCTCGGGCTTGAGAAGCAGCCCGGTGGCGCCGCCCTTGGCGGTGAAAGCCTGGTCGGCGGCGGCAAACACCGCGCCGTAGCCGCCGAGCTTCACCGGCACGATGACGACGGCGACCAGCACCACGATATAGATCATGATGTCCTTGACGAAGGCGATCAGCGCCGGCGCGCGCAGGCCGGAACTGTAGGTATACAGCGCAAGGATGATGAAGGCGGCGACGATCGGCAGTTCACCCGGCAGGCCCATCGTCTTGATGACGGCGCCCATGCCGACCAGTTGCAACGCGATGTAGGGCATGGTCGCGACCATGCCGGTGAGTGCGACGACCAGCTCGAGGGCCCGCGAATTGTACACGCCATGCACCACGTCGGCCGCGGTGACATAGCCGTTCCTGTGCGCGGTCTTCCACAAGATCGGCATCACGGCGAACACGAACGGATAGACGATGATGGTGTAGGGCAGCGCGAAGAAGCCGTAGGCGCCGACCGCATAGACCAGCGCCGGCACCGCAATCACGGTGTAGGCCGTGTAGAAATCGCCGCCGACCAGGAACCAGGTGATCCAGACGCCGAATTGCCGACCGCCGAGGCCCCACTCGTCAAGATGCGCGCTGACGTCGCCGGTCTTCCAGCGCGCGGCGAAAAAGCCCATCACCGTGACGAGTGCAAAGAAGAAGACGAAAACCGAAAGCGCGATCCATTCGATCTGGCCCGGCATCACGGCACCGCTCATTGCGCTTCGTCATGCGGTTGGCTGCGATAGACCAGCCAGATCAGGAACGAGGTGATTGGGACCCAGGCGAGCTGATACCAATAGAAGAACGGGAACCCG
>CAYVVB010000396.1:0-30666 GCA_964454955.1 uncultured Bradyrhizobium sp.
GTCGCGATCATGGGCTCGTCCGGCTCGGGCAAGTCCACGCTGATGTCGATCCTCGGCTGCCTGGACCAGCCGACCAGCGGCCAGTATTTCTTCGAGGGCGTCGATGTCGCGCACCTCACGGAGCCCGAGCTCGCGCGAATCCGCAGCCAGCGGATCGGCTTCGTGTTCCAGAGCTTCAATCTGCTCGCCCGGACCTCCGCCAGCGAGAACGTGGCGCTGCCGCTGTTCTATTCCGATGTCGCGCCGTCCAGCCACGCCGAACGGAACGAGCGGGCGCGCAATGCACTTCGCCTGCTCAACCTCGGCAATCGCGAGAACAACACGCCGGGACAGCTGTCCGGCGGCCAGCAGCAACGGGTCGCAATCGCGCGGGCGCTCATCAACGATCCCGGGGTCATTCTGGCCGACGAGCCGACAGGCAACCTCGATACCCGAACTTCCTACGAGATCATGGACACGCTGAAGGCGCTCAATCGCGAGCGCGGCGTCACCATCGTCATGGTCACCCACGAGCCGGACATCGCGCGATATGCGGACCGGACCGTGACAATGCGGGACGGCCGGATCATCTCCGACGAGAGGCGTGCCGCACCGGCCGGGCACGCGGCCGCCGAAGCCGCGCCGCCTGCGCCGTCGAACTCGGCTGCGTCCCTGCATTCCGCCTTCGGCTTTGCGCGAATGGTTTCCGCCGCAGCGGTGCAGGCGCTGGCGCGCAACGTGACGCGTTCGGCCCTGACCATGCTCGGCGTCTTCATCGGCGTTGCGGCGCTGATTGTCATGGTCGCGGTCGGACAGGGCGCCAATGACGCGGTCCGCAAGCAGATCGAGAGCCTCGGGACCAACCTGTTCGTGGTCGTCCCGGGCGCAACGGCGCTCGGCGGGGTCCGCGCCGGCTTCGGCAGTGCGTCGACGCTGACCACGGCCGATGTTGTGGCGATCCGCCGCGAGGCTTCGGCGGTCGGCAGGGTAAGCTACCTGATCCGGCAGAGCGGGCAAATCCAGTACATGAGCCGCAACTGGACGACGATGATCCAGGGTGTCAGCGCCAACTATCCGCCGATCACGAATTGGCGCATCGCCGACGGCCGCGGCATCAGCATCGAAGACGACCGCGCTACGGCGCTTGTCGCCGTCATCGGCCAATCCGCATTCCGCCAGCTCTTTCCCGACGGGCAGAGTCCCGTCGGCGCGACCATCCAGGTCCGCAGCATGCCGCTTCGCATTGTCGGCTTGCTGGCGCCGAAGGGACAGACCGCCTACGGCCAGGATCAGGACGACGTGATCATGGTGCCGTTCACGACGGCGGAGCGGAAAATCCTCGGCGTTGCCGCCCCTTCCCAGACCCAAACCCCGCTGAATTGGGTCTATCCGCCCGATCCCAACCCGTACAATCTGCAGCCGCGCCTGACCGGATTCGTGAACCAGATCTATATCCAGGCGACGGAACTGCGCGACGTGCCGGATGCAGTGTCGCAGGTAAGTCGCATCCTGACCCGGCGCCACAACATCCGCCCAGGCCAGCCGAACGATTTCTCGATCCGCAACCTGAGCCAGATCGCGGAGACGGCCGAAGGCTCCAGCCGGACCATGTCCATCCTGCTGGCCGCGGTCGCCTCGATATCCCTGCTGGTCGGCGGAATCGGCATCATGAACATTCTCCTGGTGTCGGTGACGGAAAGGACGCGCGAAATCGGACTGCGCATGGCCATCGGCGCCCGCAGGATTCATGTGCTGCTGCAATTCCTCGCCGAAGCGGTGTTTCTCAGCGTCAGCGGCGGCATCGCCGGCATCGTCACCGGCGTGGTCTTTTCGTTGAGCCTGCCCGCGCTGACCGGCTGGCCTGCACCGGTGTCGGTCTCGGCCATACTGGGCGGATTTGTGTTCTCCGCAGCGGTCGGCATCTTCTTCGGATACTATCCCGCCCGCAAAGCCGCGCGCCTCAATCCGATCGAAGCGCTGCGCTACGAGTGACGCCGAACGGCATGGAGAATGATCCGGACCCGAAAGGGCCGCGTTAGCGCAAAGTGGAAACCGGTTTTCCGGATCATGCTCAAATGAAAGACAAGATCACGATCCGATTCCGTCTAGTCGGATCATGATCCAGGTCTCAAGGTGAAACGAGGCCGATCTCGACGAGGTAGGCCACAAACCGTTCATGGCCTTCCGCCAGGTCCGTCGCGATTTGATCGAGCAGCCCCAGCGAATAGCTCGCGTTCTCGTCCGCCGGTCCCTGAAAGGCTGCTTCGATGCCGGGCGGCACCCGTAGAATCCAGTTCGGTTGGATCGAGTGCGGTTCGGGCGACGCCTTCCAGGTCGCCCGCACGATCTGGTCGCGCAATTCAGTGCGGCTGGACGGAACCGCAAGATGTGCAAAAATCCGGTCCCAGCGGTCGTCCGGCCATTTCCGCTCTTTGATGAGGTCCAGAAGTGCTGCGCGCTTCTGCGAGAAATCGAGGTCCCTCGTCAGGCGAGCGACCGAAGAAACCTCGGTCCGCAACAGGCCGGCAATCGCATGCTGGATCGTGAGTTCGTACTGGGCGAACCATTGCACGATCGCGCCAAACAGCCTGAGGTGCTGCTCAGTCAGAACCGTTCCGTTGAGTTCATCCATCGCGTTGGCCCCTTTTCAATCCCTCATTGCCGCCATAGGCCTTAACGCTTCTGCTCGGCTTTCAGCGCTTCGAAATAAGCGACGATTTGCTCGATCTGACTTCCATTCAAGCGCGGATTCGGCATGGCCTGGTCGGGCCCGACGCGGCGATGGTTGGATGCCAGGAGTTGGCGCAGGCCTGCCTCGGTGAATGACGGCCGGCGGACCAACTCTGCAAAGCTCGGGGCGTCGAACTGACGTGCGACCGCCGCATTCGCCTTGTCCGGGATGGCATGACAGGTCCCGCAGATTGCATGCGCCACGGTCCGCCCCTCGGCAACCTGGTCGGCAAAGATCTGGTCGGTGAACGGCGAAACGGGTGGAACCTGCACCGCGATGAAGTCGCGGCCGACCGCGCGGTGGCAGGCGTTGCAGTCGTTGGTCAACGCCGTGTAGGCGTTGGTGAAGCCGGCAACATCCCTCGCCTCGATGGATTTTCGCAGCGCGGCAACCTGCCCGGCGACCGGCTCCGGCATTGCATTCGCTGGGAAACGTCTGGCGGCCTCGGCGAGGCCGGATTCGATCTGGTCCAGTTCGTAGGTCGCGAGCCGCCAGTTACCGGACTTCGCGGCGAACCAAAGTTTGATATGCCGGAATTGGGTCGCGACCATCAACCCGGACGTGTCCGGCTCATCAGAACAGGCCGGGTTCGCCGCCTGCTGCGCAGGCGCCGGCGCCAGCAGGAGCAGGCCGAGAATGATCGCGGTAGAAAGTGCTCGCAAACGGTTTCGACCCCAAGCGAAAATCAAGAGGAAATCAACAGGAAATCACGATGAGATCGCGTAGCAACCCGACTTCACGTATCATCGCGATGCCTGACCGGATTGACCCTGATCAAGACCTGCGCCCGGTCAATGCCTAGCATTCAAACCTCGAGTTCGGGAGGCCCATTTTTCCAATGCACGCGCACCAGATCATGTCGCGACGGGTGATCACGGTCGGCGTCGATGCGTCCGTGGCCGACGCCATTGCCACCATGCTGGCCCATCATATCAGCGGCCTGCCTGTGGTCGATCCCGCAGGCAAGCTGGTTGGCATCGTTTCGGAAGGCGATTTCATCCGACGCGCGGAAGTCGGCACCCAGCGCACGCGTGGACGATGGCTGACCTTCCTGGCGGGTGTGGACCGGGCCGCCCTCGACTTCGCGCGCGAGCATGGCCGCAAGGTCGGCGAGATCATGACGGCAAATCCCATCACCATCGCCGAGGACACGCCGCTTCCCCAGGTCGTCGAAATCATGGAAGCGCACAAAATCAAGCGGCTTCCCGTCATGCGCGACGGCAAGATCGTCGGCATGCTCACGCGCGCGGACTTCCTTCCCACAATTGCCAACCTCGCGCACACCGTCAACACCGACTCGAACGGCGACGATCAGCTCCGCCGTTCGGTCATTGCGGTGATGGCGCACGCGCCCTGGCGGCCCTGTGCGCTGAACGTCTCTGTCCACCAAGGCGTTGTCAGCCTGCGAGGGGTGGTCAGGACCGACAACGCCCGCAAGGCCGCGATCGTCGCCGCAGAGAACGTTCCCGGGGTGAAGAAGGTCGAGGATTTGCTTTACAAGGTCACCTACCCGCCGCCGGAGGAGGACTATGGCGGCGGCGATTTCGTTTCGCTGCCGCAGGAGACCTCGACGGAGGATGACCAGCCACTCTGACGTGCGGCGGCGGCCGGACATCCGAGCGGATGCTACCCCGACGCGGAAATCGCGTGTACTGCCAGCCTGGATCGACCGGACAGCGCATGAATATTCTGGATAATCCGCCGAGGGGCCGGCATCCCGCAGAATCGGAGGCGGCCGGGCACGATGATCAACTTGCGGCGACGAGTTGTCTTCCCCCAGAGAAGGTCTGCCCGAAGCTAGGCTCCGATCCGCAAGGTCTCTCCGAGGCCGAGGCCGAGGCCCGCCTCGAGGCGATCGGCCCCAATCTCGTTGCGCGAGAGCGCAGGGCGACGATCCCGCAAGAACTTTGGGGACGCGCGCGCGATCCGCTGAACGCCTTGCTGCTGACGCTGGCGGCGATCTCCTATTTCCTAGGAGACATTCGCGCAGCCGTCGTGATCGCAGTCATGGTCATCCTCGCCATCACGACCGCCTTCATCCAGGAGCACAGGTCGAACAAGGCCGCGGCGCGGCTTCGGGCCATGGTCCATACTACCGCGAGCGTCAGACGCACGCCCTGCGGGGCAGAGGATCCATTTCGCGAAATTCCGATCGAACGGCTGGTGCCGGGCGATGTGGTACGTCTTTCCGCCGGCGACATGATCCCGGCCGACCTGCGCCTGCTCGAGGCGAAGGACCTGTTCATCAACCAGTCTGCGCTCACGGGCGAGTCGATGCCCGTGGAAAGATTCTGTCACGCGCACACCGGCGACTCCCGGGACGCGTTTGCTCTCTCGAATCTCTGTTTCATGGGCGCCAACGTCGTATCGGGCTACGGCACCGGTGTAATCATACAAACGGGCTCGAAGACATTCTTCGGCCGGCTTGCCCACGAGATCGCGGGGCGACGGGTGCCCACGGCTTTCGACAGGGGGATCAACAAATTCACCTGGCTGATGATCCGCTTCATCCTCGTGATGGGACCGGCGGTATTTCTCATCAACGGCCTGACCAAGCATGACTGGCTGCAGGCGCTGCTGTTCGCGCTTGCGGTGGCGGTCGGCCTCACGCCCGAAATGCTGCCGATGATCGTCACGGTCAACCTTGCCAAGGGGGCGATCGCGATGTCGCGCAAGAAGGTGATCGTGAAGCGCCTCAACGCCATCCAGAATTTCGGCGCGATGGACGTGCTGTGCACGGACAAGACCGGCACCTTGACGCAGGATCGCATCATCCTCAAACGTCATCTCGACATCGAGGGAAACGATTCCGGACCCGTCCTCGAGTATGCTTATCTCAACAGCCACTTCCAGTCGGGGCTGAGAAACCTGCTCGACAAGGCGGTTCTGGCGCATGTCGAACTTGAGGAGAAGCTCAAGATTGGCGAGGGCTATGCCAAGATCGACGAAATCCCGTTCGACTTCTCGCGACGCCGCCTCTCGGTCGTCGTGTCACGCGAGGACGGCAAGCATATCCTGATTTGCAAGGGCGCCGTCGAGGAGATTTTTGCGGTCTGTTCGAAATACGCTCTCGGTGCGGAGACGGGCCTGCTCGACGAGAGCCACTTCGAAGCCGCGAAACGGGAGACCATCGCGCTCAACACGGACGGTTTTCGAGTCGTTGCGGTCGCCTACAAGGAGATGGATCCCTCCAAGACCATATACTCGGTCAAGGACGAGGCCGACCTCACCTTGCTCGGCTACATCGCGTTTCTCGATCCGCCGAAAGAGAGCGCGCGCGAAGCGATCGCGGCGCTGGCGCGCAAGGGCGTTCAAGTCAAGGTATTGACCGGCGACAACGACGTCATCACACGCAAGATTTGCCGCGAGGTCGATCTGGACGCGGGCGAGATCCTGATCGGCAGCCAGATCGCAACGCTGAGCGACGGCGAGCTTGCCGAGCTTGCCGGTCGCACCACCGTCTTCGCGAAATTGACGCCGGAGCAGAAGGAGCGCGTCGTGCGTGCGCTCCACACGAGGGGACATGTGGTTGGATTCCTCGGCGACGGCATCAACGACAGCCCCGCACTGAAGGTGGCGGACGTGGGAATTTCGGTCGACACCGCAGTCGACATCGCCAAGGAGTCTGCGGACATCATCCTCCTGGAAAAGAGCCTGCTTGTCCTGCAGGAGGGCGTGACCGAAGGCCGCAAGGTTTTTGCGAACATCACGAAATACATCAAGATGGGCGCGAGCTCGAACTTTGGAAACATGTTCAGCGTGCTCGGCGCAAGCCTGTTCCTGCCCTTCCTGCCGATGGCGCCGATTCAGGTCCTGACCAACAATCTGCTTTACGATTTTTCCCAGACCGCGATTCCGACGGACAATGTCGACGCGGAATATCTGGCCTCGCCGCGAAGGTGGGATATCGGCAACATCTTCAAGTTCATGCTCTTCATCGGACCGATCAGCTCGATCTTCGATTACCTGACTTACGGCATGATGCTGTATGTCTTCGATGCCTGGACCAACCCGGCGCTGTTTCAGACCGGGTGGTTCGTCGAATCGCTTCTGACGCAGACCCTAATCATCCACATCATCCGGACGGCAAAGATTCCGTTCATCCAGAGTCACGCCAGTCCCGCGCTGATCACGACCACGGCGATCATCTGCCTGGTCGGCGTCACGTTGCCGTTCAGTTGGATCGGTTCTGCGCTCGGTTTCGTGCCGCTTCCTTTCGGCTACTGGCCGCTGGTCGCCTGCATGCTGCTGACCTACGCCTCGCTGACCCACCTCGTGAAGGTGTGGTTCATTCGCCGATGGGGAATCTGACACCGCGGCTCCCCCGCATGGCGATCGAAGCGCCCCGCAGCGCGCTGCATCGTTGCTGCACAGCGAAATAGGTCACCTCGGCTGACGAAACGAACCCGTGGCCGCGCTGCGAGCGTTATGGCAATCTCAGCACGACTTCCTCATGCAAGGTTGCACAGGTCCTGGAGCATGATCCGGAAAAGCGCGTAGCGGGTTTTCCGAAAAGATCACGCTCAATCAAGAGCCGAAAGCGCGATGGCGTTTCGGTCCAATCCCATCGCGCTCCGGAAGAGGGAGAACTGCCATGGTCGCTTATGTCGTGCTTGCGAATTTCACCGAGCAGGGGATCCGCAATGCCAAGGAGTCCCCGAGGCGGGCCGATGCCTTCAAGGAAATGGCGAAGACGTTCGGAGTGACTGTGAAGGAGCTCGTCTGGACGCAGGGCCGGTATGACCTCGTCACCATCGTCGAGGCGCCGGACGAGCCCTCCGTCATGGCACTTGAATTGACGCTCGGCGCACTCGGCAACGTCCGCACCGAAACGCTGCGCGCCTTTTCAGCGGCCGAGATGACCAACATCGTCGGCAAGATGCTCTGACAGGTTTGCCGGCGCGAATGCAGTTTCGGCGAGGAGTCGCGGCGCCCGATAATCGATCAGCCGAAGACCTCACGCTCGAGAAAGCGCAAATCCTCCTCGTCGAAATATCGCTGCGCCCAGGCATCGTCAGTGTAGAGAAACATCGCGTTTGCGACCGCGGCTTTCTCTTTGACCTGCGGCTGCTTGTCGACCATGCCACGCTCGATCGTGCCTTCGGTCCACGACGCCTGCTTCGTTCTTGAAGACCTGCCGGGCTTCTTCGCGGTCGATTTTTTCCTGAGTGCTTTCTTCATCGTCGATGCCTCACGATTTCAAGCGAGCTTGGACCATGCCTTCACGCGCTCAGCGGTTTTTCCCGCGCTTCGTCGTCCCGGATGAAGCTGTCTTCGCGGTCTTCTTCTTCACGAGCTTCCTGGCCGAAGCCTTCTTCGCCTCCTTCTTGCTGGAGGCCGCCGCCTTCGTAATCTTTTTTGCGGCTTTCTTCGAAGTCGCCCGCTTCGCGAGAGTCCCTTTCGTTGCGGCCATCTTCTTCGGCTTCGCCATGCGATCCAGGAAGCTATAGTGATCGATGAGCCCGAGCGCCTCGATCGCGAATGCCGTGGCCACGTCGGCATCGTGAATCTCGAGCAGGTTATCGCCGTTCTCGGCTTCCCCGCCCGACGCCAGATTCGATGAACCGCAATAGACCACGGGATCGTTGCCGTTCAGTCCGCAGACGACGAATTTGTCGTGAATTTCATGTCCCGGGAGCTTCGGCACCTGGTCGAACGGCGCCGGCAGGGTGATTTGACCGGGCTTGCCCGTGACCTGAACCCCGGTGGCCACGCCCGGCTTGTACAGAAATACGCCCTCCGGGGCGTCCGAGATACCGTAGCTGAAGACGGATTTCGTTGCGTGGAGCGAGCCGAGCGTTTCGCAGACGGGTCCCGAACTCCTCGCGATCTGCATGACTGCAAAGATGACGTTGCCTTTGGCCGAATGCGTCTCCTGCTCGATGCGGCTCGATATGCCGCCGAGGATCCTGGTCACATCGTCGTTCGTATGCGGCGAGAATGTGATCTGCATTTTCGGCACAGAGCCAGCCTGGGATTGGTAGGGCTGAGTGGCGAGATTGCTGCCGCTGAACGCCGCGGCTGCCGGTTTGCTCGGCGACCGGTTGCTGCTCAACACCTGCCAGCTTTTCTCGAAGACCTGGTCGTAACGGCGAGCGACCTCGGCATCCGCGAAGACAAGGACATGATTGGCATTCACGTATAGCCCCGTCAGCGAGAAGTTCGTGGAGCCCGTAAGGACTTCCATGGCTTCCCCATTTCGCAAGACGATGAAGACCTTATCGTGTGAGAAGCGCGCGAACGATCCACGCACGACGTCGGAATCTTTTTGCTTGCGCTGCTTGAACAGGTCCGTGAACTGATCTTCCGGCGTCTCGTCCTTGTTGGGCTGGGTGACGTGCAGGTCCGCGTTGTCCAGGATGACACGCACACGCCCCTGCTCCGCCAGCGTCAACAACATCTTCGCTATGTCAGGTTCGTTCAGGTCGTAGGCGAAGACCTTGAGGGTGAGGGTCGTATCATTCAGCACGCGATCGAGCATGTCGAATATCCGTTCGCGCGCCGTCTCGCCCATCCATTGGTAGATTTGCGCGAAGGTGACCGGCTGTCCGTTGTTGGTTCCGGCCTGCGTGTTGGTATCGAAGTCGAGATTCTTGGTCTTGGGTACGACGGGCGTATTCTTCCCGAAGTGGTGGACGTAGGCTCCCGACTGCATGTACCCCCGGGTGAACCCGAGCGAGAGCGGCTCCTTCCTGAACGGCCCCTCATTCACCGTCACCGACACGCTGAGGCTTTTGTCCAGCGCCAGCATGGAACCTTCGGTGTCGAAATAGCGCGGCGTGACCGTGAAGATATATTTACCGACCGCAGGTGAAACCCCCTGGTGCGCCGTTCCCGGAAAATGAGTCCAGCGGAATTTCTGGATGGGAGCGTTCGCGCTCGAATTTGGCGGCTCACCATCGATCTGGCTGTGCTTGCCGGGATTCTCGAACTGAAGCTGATTCATCAAGTAATAGCCGGGCACGCCCCCGGGCGGCTGGCAGTGGATCGTGAAGCCGGCCAGACTCCTGGCGCTGTCCCTGCTCTGGAAATTGAAAGCCAACAGCGTCTTCTTGTCGCCGGCATAGGCCTTTACGGAGAACGACATCGAAGGCCCCCTAAAAAAGAAACGTGAAAAAAGGAACCTGAAAATACACAGACAGTATTTTCGCAGTTTCTGCGGAATTCAACTTACGGGGACAAAATATATTTGTGACAACCGTGACGTGGATCATAGGACGGCTCTGCCGCCGACGTCACGCAACTCCAGGCGCGGTCGTTCCCAGGGATATTTTCGTAGTCGGTGGAGGGGAACGGCGTCGCTCATGCGGCGGAAAAGCCGTCCGAAAGAACCACGGCGGCGGCCGCGTAATGCGCTCCGTGAACAGCGCGAAACTGGCGATCCCGGCATGACTCGAACATGCGACCTACGGTTTAGGAAACCGCCGCTCTATCCAGCTGAGCTACGGGACCGCGCGCGCGTGGGCGCCGGATGCTCATAGCAGAGCCCGCGCCGGATCGGAAGCCCGCTACCGGCCTCTTTGGCAGTCAGCACGCGCTAACGCCCAACCGGCGTCCCGTCCCCCTCCAAGTCGAGCTTTCGCGACGGCTCGACGCCGCTGAAATGGCGGCACGAGATTGTGCGCCGTCATTTCGCCGCAAGGGCTCTCACGCGAATCTGGATCGCCTATTTCTGGTCGACGACGTGCCTCAAGACAAGGTCGGACAGCTGGGTCACAAGGGCCCGAAGGCGGGCGTTCTCCTCAAGCAGCGCAATCACGTCAGTATCCAGATCAGCATCCGAACTATCTTCATCGCACTGTAGCTGCGGCCGCTGGAATCGATCCTTGGTCGAGGGTGGATACGCGCTTTTCATGGCTGACTTCCTTCCCCTGGCAACTGAACTCCGCCGAGTCAGGTCCGTTACTGATGCGGGAAAGCTCGACTGAGTCGGCGTCGAAATTTGGACCGTTCAAGGGGAAAATTCGAGCGGCGGTGCAGCGAAGCTTTGGCAGGCTCAACGAAGCATACGCGCAGCAGCGTCATCACGCGCGACGCGCGATTAACATGGACTAATCGGCCCGCGGAGAGGCGCGCCGCCAAACTCTCGGCGCGCGCCGCACCCTATTGCGATACCGCGCTGCCCGCTTTGACCGCCCCTTCAGCTGCAGTGCGTATTCGCCGTGAGAATATCGTGGATGACCTGCTTTTGCATCGATGGAAAGGTCGTCACCGATATGTGCCCGAGCTCGGGGTTGCTCTTGAGGTCTACGTTCTTCAGCGACCCGTGGAAATTATCGCCGGGCTGCACGGTCGTTCCGACTCCGCTGGAGACGTAGAAATTTTCCAGGCGACGGACATTGGCGGGAACGGCGCCCTTGATCACCGGATCGAGAGTCACGATCAGCGCGACGTGCATGCCCGCCTGCCTGAGGCGGTCGGCCATCATCAGGGCGCCGGTTGCGCCGAACGAATGCCCCACCAGCACGATCGTGCCGACCCGTCCGCTTTTGCAGTCTTCGATGGCCTCGCTGGCGAGCGACAGCGCGAAGGCGTGATTGGCGACTTCCGTCTCCACGTTCCTTTCACGGAGCTCCCGTGCGAGCTGGTCGATTCCGGGCGACAGCACATTGGTGAAGCCGCGCAAGAGAAACACTTTTTCGTGCGCCGTGCCGGCAGGCAGAGGGTGCGCTTGCGCAAATGCGCGGCGCGCCGGAAGGCAGACAGACAGGGCAATGAAAAGGCAAGCAGCAGCAACACGGACCATCGAGGGACACCCAGCAATCACATTCCTGCGGTGATCCTATTGCAAGCGAACCAGTGGCGGAAGTGACCCGCGCGCAGGCCGATCCTCAGCCGACGCAGCAGCAGCGAGGCAGGCGCTCCCGCCGCGCATTTCGGCAAGACGCGCCCGGCAGTAATTGCGGTAAATCAGATTAAGCAGAGCAGACATGGTTGCATTTCCTTTCTTCTTGTTGTCCCCACTCACCTTCGTTGCAGGCCGCGGCGGAAAGCGCACCAACGGCCCGCCTGTGGGCTGCAGAGTTAATTAGGTGCTCCTTGCCGGATGTACATTGCTCACTGGCGAAAGGACCGTTTCGTGCGCGCGAACAATCACGCTCCATCGCGACGCCGTGATCGCCCCGCCCCGGCGGAGCCGGGCCGGTCGAGCAGACCGCAAGGCCCCAACCAAGGGGCGGCATCCTAACGCCGTCATGGCCGAAGCCGACCTCCATTCCGGAGGATGATTTGGCGTCCCGCCCGCCGCCGGCGACGCGAACCGGGGCAACCGGAGCGGCAACGGCCCTCCCCGTCTCTTGCACCCCGTCGCTTGAAGATGAACGATTTTTAAACCGGGCAGGCTCTCTTGACCGGCGGACTTGGCAGTGTCATCGCAAAGATAGACCAGACCCCCTATATCCCTCGAACGGCAGCGCCAGCTCCCGTTTTGTTAATATCTTCCAATCCCCCGGGGACATCGATGATCACAAGGTGGCTCGCTTCCGGCATGCTGGCCGGCACATTGATAGCCGGGACGGCCGTCCACGCGCAGGACAGCCGCAAGCTGCTGGAGTCCAAGGAGTCGCTCTACAACAATATCTATGTGTACGAGCAGCCGCCCTATGTCAGCATGACCTTCGGCCATAACCGCCGCATCTATACCGAAAGCGTCTACAACACCGGCGACGACAAGGACCTGCCGGTCGACTATACGCGCTTCATGACCGCGAGCCTGATGTATGCGAAGGACGTGCATTCGATCCTGGAAATCGGCTTCGGCGGGGGCCGCACTGCCTGGTACCTGCACCGCTTCCTGCCCAACGTTCCGATCACCTCGGTCGAGCTCGACCCCGCGGTCGTCCAGCTCGCCAAAAAATATTTCGGCATCCGCGACGAGCCGAATTTCCAGGTCGTCAACCGTGACGGCCGCCTGTTTCTTTCGGAATCGAAGGACCGCTACGACATCATCCTGATCGACGCCTATCGTGGCCCCTTCGTGCCGTTTCATCTCCTGACCAAGGAATTCTACCAGATCGTCAAGGACCATCTCGCAGAAGGCGGCGTGGTCGCGCAGAATGTCGAGCCGTCGACCATGCTGTTCGACTCCGCGGTGAAGACGATCAACGCGGTGTTCCCGCAGCTCGATTTCTACCGGGCCGACGGCAATATCGTCACCGTCGCCTACGACGGCGCCGAACGGAAGCCCGAGGACCTTGCGGCGACCGCACACGATCGCGACGCCGGCTTTGGCCTGCGCTACAGCCTCGCGGACATGCTCAATGAGCGGCGGCGTATCGATATCGCCGGCGGCAAGGTCATCGATGCCAATGCCAAGGTCCTGACCGATGATTTCGCCCCGGTCGAATCGCTGAAGAGCATCGAACGCCACAACAGGAAGCTGCCGTGACGGGACGGTCCGCCAGCCTGACATTTTCCATCTATGCCTGCGCCTTCATCGTCGGCGGCGTGCTGATGGGCTTCGAGATGCTGGGCAGCCGCTACCTGTTTCCCTATTTCGGCGGCGGCATCGGGACCTGGGCAAGCCTGATCTCGACCGTGCTGTGCGCGCTGGCGATCGGCTATTTCGCCGGCAGTGCGATCGTGGCGCGGCATCCTTCGCAGCGCTCGATCGCATTGGCCATCGTTGCCGCAGCCGCCTACCTCGCCTTTGTGCCCGGCACGGCGGACGGGGTGATGTCGACGATCATGGACTCGCTCGGCGACGGCGCATCGCCGACACTGCTCGCCTCGACTGCGCTCCTTTTGGTGCCGCTGACACTGCTGGGGACGTTCTCGCCGATCGCCGTCAGCCTGCTCACCCGCTCAGCGGACGACGCCGGGCGCGTCGCGGGCCTCGTCTACGGCGTCTCCACCATCGGCAACGTCGTCGGCACGCTGGTCACGACCTTCATGCTGATTCCGACCATCGGTTCGCGCAACATCACCTACATCTTCGCGGTCATCCTCGCCGCCTGCGCCGGCGTTCTTTTTCTCAATCCCGTCAAGCGGGCGCCATGAGCCAGACGGACGGCATGATGCGACCGACGGCCTCTTTACGACCGGTCAGATTGGCCGCCGCGCTCGCGGCCGCCCTGACGCTCGTGCTGCATGCGCCCTCGGCCGGAGCCCAGGATAAGACAGAGCCAAACAGCGATCAGAACGCCGGCCCAAAAATCGAATTGTGGGACGGCCAGCGCGCGATGGCCCAGATCGGTGAACTGTTGCGCTTCACCCCGCGCTCCATGGACAAGCCGGGGCACCAGCACGCGATCGACTACATCAAGGCGGAAATGGCAAAAGCCGGCGCGGACGCCGTCACCACCCAGCGCTGGGTCTACAAGGACAAGGACGGCAAGTCGTTTGCGATGACCAATATCATCGCCCGCTTCCAGCCGGAAAATCCGCACCGGGTCATCGTCGCAACGCATTACGACAGCATCGTGCGCGCCTATCGCGATGCCGGCAATCCCAACGGGCCGATGCCGGGCGCCAACAATTCCGCCTCGGGTGTCGCCTTGCTCCTTGAAACCGCGCGCGTGCTGTCATTGTTGCCGAAACCTGCGGTCGGCATCGACATGATCTTCTTCGACGGCGAGGAGGGGCCGAAGTCACTGGGCGCCGGCGATCCCAACTGGTTCGCGCTGGGCTCGCCCTATTTCGCCACGCATCTGCATGATTTCTACCCGGCCAGCCTGCCGGAAAAGGCGGTCGTGTTCGACATGGTCTGCGACAAGGACCTCGAACTCAAGCCGGAGCCTTCGTCGCTCGTCTCCGCCATGGCCGAGGTGAAGAAGTTCTGGGGTGCGGGCCTTGCGACCGCACCGAAGGCCTTTTCGACCAGGACCACGCCCTACCCGATCAGCGACGATCACACGGCGCTCGCCGCAGCCGGCATTCCGAGTTTCCTGGTGATCGATTTCGAGTACGAGCCCTATTTCAACACGACCCAGGACACGATCGACAAGTGCTCAGCCGACAGCCTGCAGGCGGTGGGACGCACGCTGGTGCGGTATCTCTATATGCCCTGAGCCGAGCGCCTCCACCCGTCGCGGATGCGGGGTTGAGCCTGCGGCCCTTTGGCGCGGTATCGAAAAAAATTTGCGGCCGAGCGGCGGCAAAAAAAGGTCAAGTCTTAGATTGGGTTAAGTGCGGTCGGCGCGGGTCCATTGTCTTTGCGCCAAATTTGCTGGTTCCATTGCACCCGGCTGCCACAAAATGGCGACAATCGATAAACCAATTGTGGCGTTGAAACGTTTTGGGGGTCAAGCGTCCGTGTTCCAGTTGCGTCAGGGTGCGCTGATTGTGGCGACAGTCGCAGCGCTGTCGCTTGTCTCGTCGCGCGCGTCAGCAGAGTGGTGGAGCCGCGCGCCGGCCGATTTCGAGGAATGCGCCGAGCAGGCCGCCAAGGCGGCCAGCAAGGAGGACAAGACGGCCGCGCTTGCCCAGTGCAATTCCAAGTTCGCCGGGCGCCGCAAACCGGGCGGCGGATACACCTATTACGATTTCCTGCAGGACCGCAGCTTCGATATTGCCGGCCCTAATCCGACGCCGGCAGAGCAAAAGTACATCGACCAGCAATATGCGCTCTACCTGGAGAGGCAGCGGCGCAACAGCGTCGCGGCCGCCTATTCCGCCAAGCAGCAGGAACAGGAGCTGCAGCAGGCCTCGCTGCGGACCGAGACGGCAAGAGTGCCGCTCCCGTTGGCCCGGCCAGGCAAACTGATCATAAGCCAGACGGCGGCCAATGATGGACGCCTGCGCGAGCGCAATTGCGCGAAACATTCATTCTCCTGCAAATGGCCGCGCCTGTCGCAAACCATCAAGGGTCTGAAAAAACTGTTCAGCGCCGCAACGAGCAAAGGCAAGAAGAGCTGACGGGCTTTGCCTGCCCGCCTCCCCGGCCCGAGTATTTCCTGGATCGACAGCAACTAATGCCTGTGCGTCCGCTTGCGGTGCCGGCGCACAGTTGCCGGCGCATTGGCGGTCGCGGACGGCTGGTCCGACGTTGACGTCGATGCCGCCTTCCTCTGCTCCTGCAACCGCGCGTCATAGCCGGGCGACGGCGTCACGGTCGGCGGTGCGGCACGCGCCGGCCCGAGGGCGGCTGCGCAAACGATCATCAGCAGAGCCAGAATGGCGGAGACGGACGGACGGCCCATTTGTTCCCCCTCATGCCGCGCGGTCGCGCGGTCCATTCGTCATCATCGCCCAGTCGCGGCGATTTTCAAGGCCGCCGGTTTGTCAGCGCCTTGTAACCGTCATCGGCCGCCGATATGTTTTGAGTTCGCGGGGCATGGCAAGGCAGGAGTGACCGATGGGTTTACTCGACGTCCTCAATGGCATGCAGCACGGGCCACGCGGTTCAAGCGCGCCCTCGACACCCGGCGAACAGAGCGGCGGGCGGATGTCGCCGCTGACCATGGCGATCCTTGGTCTGCTCGCCTGGAAGACCTTCAAGCATTTCACCAGCAATCAAAGCGCGCCCGGTCGCGCGCCGGCACCACCGCCAACGCCGTCGCCGGCCCCTCCGCCGCAAGCCGCACCTGGCGGCGATCTGGGCGAGATCATGAAGGGCGGCCACGGCGGCCTGCTGGCGGGCGGCGCGGCCGGCACCGTGCTCTCAGGCGGATTGTCCGACCTGCTCAAGCAGCTGCAGCAAAGCGGCCACAGCGAGACCGCCAATTCCTGGGTCGGCCAGGGACAGAACAAGGCGATTTCGCCGGGAGATCTCGCCAACGCGCTCGGCGCCGACCAGATCGATCAGCTCTCCGAGCAAAGCGGGCTGTCGCGCGACGACCTGCTCCACGGGCTGAGCCAATATTTGCCGCAGGTGGTCGACCATCTGACACCGGACGGGCGGCTGCCGACCGAGGATGAGTTATCGGAGCGCCTCTAGAGCATGATCCGGAAAAGTGGAAACCGGTTGTCCGGAAAGATCATGCTCAAACACATAGAGATCAGACCATGATGCGATTCCGTACAATCGGATCATGATCTGATCGCCCCGCGGCGCCGCTTCGGTTTTCTTGTCGAGGAAAGGACGGCCACTATGAGCGGCATCATCTGGATCATCATCGTCGGCTTTGTCGCGGGGATCATCGCACGCTTCCTGTCGCCGGGGCCGAACAATCCCAGCGGCTTCATCCTCACCACCCTGCTCGGCATCGCCGGCGCATTCCTGGCGACCTGGGTCGGCCAGATGATCGGCCATTACAGTCCCGACCAGGGCGCGGGCTTCATCACCGCAACCCTCGGCGCACTGGTCGTGCTGTTCATCTGGAACCGGCTGGTCGCCAGCGGCGTGATCCGCGATTTGTAGCCCCGCCCCGTCATGGCCGGGCCACGACGGAGGGGAATTTTCGCGCCCTTACAAAGCCAGATGCATGCCGGCATCCATGCGCACGCATTCGCCGGTCATGTTGCTCGACGCGGGGCTCGCGAGAAAACAGACGAGCTGCGCGATGTCCTCGGCGGTCGAGGCGACCTTGAGCGGCACCTTCGCCACAACGGCATCGCGCACCTGCTTGGCGGCGGCTTCCCCACGGCCCTTGGTGAACCAGGGCGTATCGATATAGCCGGGGCAGACGGTGTTGACGCGAATGGCTGGCGCCAGCGCCCTGGCCAGCGACAGTGTCATGGTGTTGAGCGCGCCCTTGCTGGCAGCGTAGGCGACCGATGAGCCGCCGCCGCTGATGCCGGCGACCGAAGACACGTTGACCACGGCCGCGGCGCGTCCCGTCGCCTTGGCGGCGGCCTCGAGCAGCGAGCGCGCAGCGCGGATCATCTGGTACGGCCCGATGGTGTTGACCGCGTAGATGCGCTGAAAATCCTCCGCCGACAATCCGTCGAGATCATGATGCGCGACATGCTTGGTGGTGCCGGCATTGTTGATCAGCACATCCAGCCGCCCCCAGGGCGCGGCCGCAGCCGCAATCTTCCTGCAATCCTCATCGCGCGACACGTCGCCCTGCACCACCAGCACCTCGGCGGCGCCCGCCTTGCGGCAGGCCTCCGCGGTTGCTTCGGCGTCGTTCTGGCTGCTCGCATAATTGATCACGAGGCGCGCCCCGCCTTTGGCGAGAATGGCCGCGGTCGCGGCCCCCAGCCCCGACGCCGATCCCGTTACGATTGCGCACAAACCATCCTTCGACATCGTTTCCTCTTGAGTTGTCCTGCAAGGCCGCCGCGGGCCGGACTGCGCTACCATATCGCGCGGCAAAACGCGCGCAATCTCGGCAAACTCCATCGCGCGGAATTAGATTTTTCGCAAGCGCCGCGGGACCCGCCGGACCACCCGCGCGGGGCCTCACATTCCTGCACCGCAGCCGCCCCTGCGAACAGCGCTTGTCACGGCAATAGCTTTTCCCCATCATCCGGTGCAAGAAAAGGCCGCACGTTGCGGGGCGGCCGGGCCGGTACGTGCCCATTCAAAGTGAGGAACGTCGTGGCGGAGAGTGAGAACATCGTCGTCGAAACCGCGGAAAGGATATTTGCCGATCTCGCCGACGCGCAAACCATCAATAGCGACAAGACGGGTGCATGGAAGGCGCCGCTGTGGCAGGCGTTGACGGAGGCCGGCCTGCCGCTGGCCTGGGTGAGCGAGGAGTGCGGCGGCGCTGGCGCCTCTCTCGCGGACGGCTTCGGCGTGCTGGGCGCCGCCGGGCGCTTCGCCATCGCGGTGCCGCTTGCGGAAACCATGCTGGCTGGCTGGCTGCTGGCGCAGGCGAAGATCGCCTCCCCCGACGGCGAGATGACCGTCGCTCCCGCAAGCCCGAAGGACCGCATCACCCTCAATGCGGACGGAACGCTGTCAGGCCGCGCGCGCGGCGTGCCTTTCGCCAAATCGGCCAGACATCTCGCCGTGCTCGCGAGCGGCATTACAGGGTCTTCGATCGCGCTGGTCGATGCATCCAGGGTGCGGATCGAGGCCGGCCTCAGCCTCGCGAGCGACAACAGCGACACTGTCGTATTCGACAAGGCCCAGCCCGTCACCCTCAAGCCCGCGCCCAAGGATTTCGACCAGACCGCGCTGATGCTGATGGGCGGCGTGGTGCGCAGCCTGCAGATCGCCGGCAGCCTGGAATCGATGCTCGACATCACCGTGCGCTATTCCAACGAACGCGTGGCGTTCGAGAAGAAAATCTCGAAGTTCCAGGCGGTGCAGCACAATCTTGCGCGCCTTGCCGGCGAGTCGGCGGCAGCACTGACGGCCGCGACGTCCGCCGCCGACACCATCGCCAGCAACAGCTCATTCGCCGACGATGCCGTATTCCTGGAAGCCGTTGCGGCAAAAATCCGCAGCGCGGAGGCGGCCGAAAAGGGCGGCGCCATCGCGCATCAGGTGCATGGCGCGATCGGCTTCACCATCGAGCACATCCTGCACCGCTACACCTTGCGCGCGCTGTCCTGGCGCGACGATTTCGGCTCCGAGAGCTATTGGGCCGTCGAGCTGGGCAAGCGGATCGCCGCGCGCGGCGCTGACGAGTTATGGCCGCTCGTGGCCTCGCGCTAGCGCATCGTCGGGATGATCATGCGCAAACAGAACTGACACGACGAGTCTTCAGAACATGACCGCAGCCCTCCGATTCGATCCGATCCGCCTGCCGCCCAAATGCGAGGAACTCCGCAAGGAAGTGCGGGCGTTCCTCGCCGAGGAAATCGCCGCCGGCACCTTCAGCCCGTTCGCGCCCAACCGAGAGGACACTGATATCCCGGCCTTTTCCCGCAAGGTCGGCGAGCGCGGCTGGATCGGCATGACCTGGCCGAAGAAATATGGCGGGCATGAGCGCTCCTTCCTGGAGCGCTACGTGGTGACGGAAGAGATGCGCGTGTCCAATGCGCCGACGCGGCGCTTCTTCGTCGCCGACCGGCAGAGCGGCCCGGTCCTGCTGAAATACGCGCCCGAGCACATCAAGATGGACATCCTGCCGCGCATCTGCCGCGGCGAGCTGTGCTTCGCCATCGGCATGAGCGAGCCGAATTCCGGCTCCGACCTGTTCGCGGCCAGGACCAAGGCGACCAAGGCCGAAGGCGGCTGGCTCATCAACGGCACCAAGATCTGGACTTCGTCGGCGCACATCGCCGACTACATGATCGCGCTGTTCCGCACCTCTCCGTCGACCAAGGAAAACCGCCGCCACGGCCTGACGCAATTCCTGGTCAAGATGAAGCAGCCGGGCATCAAGGTGAACCCGATCGGCCAGATCACCGGCCAGTTCGAATTCAACGAGGTGGTGTTCACCGACTATTTCATTCCCGACGATCATGTGCTCGGCGAGATCGACGGCGCCTGGAAGCAGGCGACCAGCGAGCTGGCCTATGAGCGCTCGGGCCCTGAGCGGTTTCTCGAAACCTATTACGTGCTCACCGAACTGGTGCGGGCGGTCGGTGGCAAGCCCGATACGCGCAGCGCCGAGGGCATCGGGCGGCTGGTCGCACAACTCCACACGATGCGGCGCATGTCGGTTTCGGTTGCCGGCATGCTGCATGCCGGCAAGGAGCCGGTCGTGGAAGCGGCGATCGTCAAGGACATCGGCACGGTATGGGAGCAGCAATTGCCGCACCGGGTACGGGATCTCGCCGCCTTCGTCGAAGAAGATATCGGCAATCGCGAGACGCTGGAGAAGCAACTATCGTTTGCGATCAAGACCGCGCCGAAGCTGACCATCCAGGGCGGCACAACGGAAGTGCTGCGCGGCATCATCGCCCGCGGGCTTGGTTTGCGGTGATGCGATCGAGTTTGAGGATCGCGCGGCGAACTCTGTCCCTAACCTCTCCCATCGGGAGAAGTGAAGCACCTCTGTCGCGGCGAGATTCGAGTCTTAGGGAGACCAGAGATGACCAACTACACTGATATCGGCGTCGAGAAGCACGGCCACGTCGGCCTGATCGAAATCCGGCGGCCGCCGCTCAACTTCTTCGACGTCGCCCTGATCAACCAGGTCGCCGATGCGCTCGAGGAATTCGATCGCGACATCGAAATCCGCTCTTCGGTGCTCGCTGCGCAAGGTAAGGCGTTCTGCGCCGGCGCGAACTTCGGCGATCCGGCGCGGCAGGAGCAGGAGGCACGCGCAGAGCAGGACCCCGCCGCCGACCTGCCGATCAACCATCTCTATGTGCAGGCGGTGCGCATTTTCCGTAACAGGAAGCCGATCGTCGCGGCGGTCCATGGCGCTGCGATCGGCGGCGGACTGGGCCTTGCGGTGTCGGCCGATTTCCGCGTCACCTGCCCCGAGGCACGGTTCTCCGCGAACTTCACCAAGCTCGGCTTTCATCCGGGCTTTGGGCTCACGGTGACGCTGCCCGAGCTGATCGGCAAGAACAATGCGGAATTGATGTTCTACACCAGCCGCCGCGTCACCGGCGAGGAAGCCTACCGCTGGGGTCTTGCCAATGAACTCGTGCCGCAGGAGCAGGTGCGTGCCGCAGCTTTGAAGCTCGCAGCCGAGATCGCCGAATGCTCGCCGCTCGGCCTCGTGTCGACCCGCGCCACCATGCGCGCCGGCCTCGCCGACCGCGTGCTGGCCGCGACCAATCACGAGCTGGCCGAGCAGACCAAGCTGCGCGCGACCGAGGATTTCAAGGAAGGCGTCAAGGCCACCGCCGAGCGCCGCGTCGCGAATTTCAAGGGGCGGTGATTCCTACCTCTCGATGCGTAGGGTGGGCAAAGACGCGTCAGCGTCGTACCCACCATCATGGCACCGCGAGCTCAAAAAGGTGGGCACGCTTCGCTTTGCCCACCCCACGGATTGAGAGGTGATAACGGAGTCATTTCCTCCGCACCACCAGCGCATCCACGATCGTCACGCCGGCTCCTTCCGGATTCGCCAGCACCGGATTGATCTCGATCTCGGCCACTTCCTCACGCAACCGCGCGGCCAGCAGCGAGAGTTGCGAGATCAACTGCGCGAGCGCCGGAATATCGGCCTTCGCCGCGCCGCGGAATCCTTTCAACAATGGCGCAGCCTTGAGCTGATCCAGCATGGAAGCGGCCTCAACCGCGCTGACCGGCGCAGGACGATAGACCACGTCGCGAAACAGTTCGGTAGTGATGCCGCCAAGGCCCACCATGACCATCGGCCCGAAGGTGGCATCCTGCAGCGTGCCCACGATGATCTCGACGCCCCTTCTGGCCATCGGTGCGACCAGCACGCCCTGGATCGCGGCGTCGGGGCGCGCCTTGCGCGCGTTGGCAAGCAGCGCCTCGAAGGCGATGAAGGCCTCGCCCTTGGTCGAAATATTGAGGCGCACGCCGCCGACCTCGCTCTTATGCGGAATGTCCGGCGATTGGATCTTCATCACAAGCGGAAGTCCGACGCGCGCAATCGCACCATCCAGCCCGCCTTTGTCCGTCACCAGCACCTCTTCGGGCAGCGCGATGCCCGCAGCGCGCAACAGCGCCTTGCTGTCGGCCTCGGAAAGCGCGGGCGATTTCAACCAGGCGGAGAGGTCGCGCTCCGGCAGGCCGGCGTTCGGTGACGCCTGCGGCAGACTGAAACTGGCATAGTCGACTGAGCGCCGCAGCGCGACGGCGGCATGCGTCAAGCCCGACAGGACGACCGCGCCCGCGGCCCCAAGCGCGTTTCGGGAAAACTCCGACGGCAAAGTATAGGAATAGAACACGACGGGCTTGTGCTGCGCATCGAGGACCTGCTTCAACTCGGCCTCCTTGAACGGCACGCGGGTTTCGCTCGACAGCGACAGCAGCACCAGGATCGCATCGACTTCGCTGGAGGCGCTGAGCAGGTCGATGCTGCGCTGCAAGCCGCCGCTGTGCACGCCTTGCGCGGTGACATCGATCGGGTTGCGCGCCGTGCCGTAGGACGGCAGCAATTTGGTGATTTCGGCCTGGATCCGCGCTGACAGTTCGGGCACCTGCAGTCCCAACAGCGACACCGCATCCGCACCCCAGATTCCGGCGCCCCCGGAGACAGTCAGGACAGCGACGCGGTTTCCCCCGGGCAGCGGGTTGCTGGCGAGCACCGCAGCGATGCTCATGATTTCATCGAGATCGTCGGAGACGATGAAGCCGTACCTGGCGAATACCGCGTCATAGGCGGCCGACCAGCCGGCCATGCTCGCAGTGTGCGAAGCGGCCGCGCGCTCGCCGGCACCGGAGCGGCCGGCCTTGGTGACGATGACGGGTTTACGCATTTCCGCGGCGCGCTGCGCAGCGGACAAGAATTTCTCGACGTCGCGGATGCCTTCGATGAACAGGAGGATGACGTCGGTTGATGGATCCTGCACCATGTAATCCAGGAACTCGCCGGCGCCGAGATCGCTTTCATTGCCGGTGCTGACGACATGGCTCACGGCAATGCCCAGCGCCTTGGCGCGGTGGTAGAACGCAAAACCGATGCCGCCGCTCTGCGCGACAATGCCGATCCGCTTTCTGGTCGCGACCAGCGGCGTCTCGCCCGCCTTGACATCGACGGCCGGACTGAAGGTCGCAGCCACCCGCGGGACGTTGCTGTAGAAACCCTCGGCGTTCGGGCCGGAAATGCGCATGCCGGTGCGCCGGGCCAGCCTTGCGATCTCGTCCTGCATAGCGGCGGCGTCGCCGCCGCCCTCCTCGGCAAAGCCGGAGGAGATGACCACGGCATTCTTCACGCCCGCTGCGGCGCATTGATCGAGCGCCGCCAGAACGCCGCGCGCCGGAATGATGATGACGGCCAGATCGATGGGCGCGCCAATGTCGGCGACGGATTTGAAGCACGCCAGCCCGTCGATCTCGTCATAGTTCGGATTGATCGGATAGATTTGTCCGGGAAATTCGTTCCTGCGCAGCAACTCCAGGAGCCGACCCGGAATCTTCTCGCGATCACGCGATGCACCGATCAGCGCGATGCTCTGCGGCGCAAAAAAGGAGTCGAGCGGATGCGGCATTGAAGGTCTTTCCTTTGCTTTTCGTTGCAGCTGCGGCATTTGTCACGCGACACGCTCAGCCCAACTTCGTCATGGCCGGGCTTGTCTCCGGCCATCCACGCCTTCATCTCCTCGGTACCGCTCAAGACGTGCATGCCCGGGATAAGCCCGGGCATGACGACCGAACTTACGCCAGGGCAAGCTCAAGCCGTGAGTCGGAAATCAACTCCGCCAATTGGAAACTCGTCGCCCGACACGGCATAGCCCTTTGCCCGCGCAGCGTCACAAACAGAGGCGACGTTCGTCACCCGAAACTCGAGCCCGCTCATGATCTCGTGCTCGCCTCTGATAAAGCGGAAGCCGGCATTGGGCAATTTAAGTTCAAGCAGGCCGTCCTGCGCGCGCGAGACCGGCACGCCGATGATCCTGCTCCAATGTTCGGCAAGACCTTCCGGATCGGGGCTTTGCATCTCGACCGCCGTCAAGGCTTGCGTCACGTCCTTGCGAATGAAGTTCTGCCAGTCAGGACCGGCCGGCGGATAAGGGCCGAGAGCGTCGTCGCTGCCGTCGGTGTGATTGAACTCGATGAAGGCGGCGCGGCAATCGCGCGGATGAAGCTGCACGCCATGATAGGGCGGATGCCTGATCACATTGGCGGTGCGCACGCCGAGTGTATTGGCGCGCGTGCCACGCTCATCGGGATCGTCGCAGCAGACGATCGCCATATAGCCGCCGCGGCCACCGGTCCTGTCGAGAAAGCGGCCGGCCGCGGTGCCGGCGCGAAACGGCGCCACCACTTCCAGGAGGATCGTGTCGACCGGCAGCAGCGCGTTCACGAGACCGTACTTGGCCACATGCTCGTCACGGTAGCAGACGGAGAGGCCCATGATGTCGGCGACATCGGCAATCACGGGTTCGAGCTGCGGCGCGACCAGGCAGATCTGCCGGAGCCGGAGATAGGTTGCCATCTCAATGACCCTGGAACACGGCCTTGCGCTTCTCGACGAAGGCTTTTGCCGCCTCCTTGTGATCGGCGGTTTCGCTGGCGCGGGTGTGATGGATCGCTTCCCCGTCGAAGCAGGCTTCGAGCGAAAGGTGCTCGGCATTGTTGATGTTGCGCTTGATATAGCCGAGTGCGACGGACGGCCCGTGCGCGAGCGACATCGCCAGCTCACGCGCGGCGGCGTCGATTTCAGCATCCGGCACGACCTTGGTCACCATGCCGAGCGCCAGCGCCTCGCTCGCGGTCAGCACCGGCGACAGCAAATAGAGTTCGCGTGCTTTCGCGCTGCCGAGCAGATGGGTGAGGAAATAGGTGCCGCCATAGTCGCCGGAAAAACCGACCTTGGCGAAGGCGGTCGTGATCTTGCAGGATTGGCTCGCCACGCGAAGATCGCAGGCGAGCGCCATCGACAGGCCGGCACCGGCGGCTGCGCCGTCGAGTTGCGCCACCACGGGCTTCGGCATCTGGTGCAGGATGCGGGAGACTTCCATGCCGCGGCGTAAATTGGCGAGCTTGGCCTCGAACGGGAGCGGCGCCCTGCCCTCCGCCATCGACTTGACGTCGCCGCCGACACAGAAGGTGCCGCCCGCGCCCTTGAACAGCACGGCGCGAACCTCCTGGTCCTCCGCCGCGCGCCGCGCGGCACTGACCAGCCCGTGCGTCATCTCGGGATTGAGCGCATTGCGCCGGTCCGGGCGATTCATGGTGATGGTGAGCAAGCCGGACTCCAGATGCTGCAGGACCATTTCATTTGCGCTCATGGGATTTTTCTTTCGTTGTTGTTGGTTGTTGTTTGACTCCGTCATTCCGGGGCGCGACGAAGTCGCGAACCCGGAATCCAGAGGTCGCGGATCGAGATTCCGGGTTCGCCTCTTGCGAGGCGCCCCGGAATGACGGCTTGCGAGCCCCGGAATGACGTCGCACTACGTCACGCCGTCACTTCTTCACCAGCGGGCAGCGCGACTGCTTCAGCGACTGGAACGCCTGATCGCCGGGCACGGTCGCGAGCAGCTTATAGTCGTCCCAGCGGCCCTTGGATTCCGAGGGCTTCTTCACCTCGAACAGGTACATGTCGTGCACCATGCGCCCGTCTTCGCGGATGCGGCCGTTCTTGGCAAAGAAGTCGTTGATGGGGGTTTCCTTCATGACCTTCATCACCGCGGCCGAATCCGTGGTGCCGGCGGCCTTCACCGCTTTCAGGTAATGCATGACGGAGGAATAGACACCGGCCTGCGCCGAGGTGGGCGGCCGCTTCATGCGCTCCATGAAGCGCTTCGAGAAGGCGCGGGTGTCGTCGTTGAGGTCCCAGTAGAAGGCCTCTGCCAGCAGAAGCCCCTGCGCCGTCTCGAGCCCGATCGAGTCGATATCGCTTACGAAGGCGAGCAGCGGTGACAGCTTCTGGCCGCCCTTCATGATGCCGAACTCGGCGGCCTGCTTGATTGCGTTCACGGTGTCGCCGCCGGCATTGGCAAGCCCGATCACCTTGGTCTTGGAGGCCTGCGCCTGCAACAGGA
Source organism: uncultured Bradyrhizobium sp. (assembly GCA_964454955.1). Lineage (GTDB taxonomy): Bacteria > Pseudomonadota > Alphaproteobacteria > Rhizobiales > Xanthobacteraceae > Bradyrhizobium. Next base: position 26,072 of record CAYVVB010000396.1, read on the forward strand.
ACGAGGAGAAGTCGGACGTGTTGAGCGGATGGCGGACGCTGCCCAGCACCTTCCCGCCGGTCTTCAGCACGACATTGGTGGTGTCCTTTTCCAGATCCTGTCCGAAGGCATAGTCGGCGGTCAGAAAGAACCAGGTGTCGAGCCCGCTTTTCACCGCCGCAAGCCCGGTCACGTTGGCCTGGCCGAAGGTGTCGAACGTATAATGCACCATGTAGGGCCCACAGGCCTCATTGGTGAGGCGGATCGAGCCGGGGCCGTTGAAAATGATGATCTTGTTGCGCGCCTTTGCGATCTCTGCCGCGGCCAGCGCCGTTGCCGACGCCGCGACGTCGTAGATCATCTCGACGCCCTGATTGTCGATCATGTCGCGCGCGATATTGGCAGCGAGGTCGGCCTTGTTGAGATGGTCGGCCGCGATGACCTCGATCTTGCGGCCAAGCACTTCGCCGCCGAAATCTTCCGCCGCCATCTTCGCGGCCTCGAGGCTCCCGGGACCGGTGATGTCGGCGTAGAGGCTCGACATATCGAGAATGCCTCCGATTTTCAGAGGCGGCTTGCTCTGCGCCAGCGCCGAGCTCGCGGTGAGCGCCAGCGCGGAAGCAAAGATGCCAAGAAGAATCTTCTTCATTATGACGAACCTCCCTGTGTCGGCCAGCCGCTTTGGATTGCGGCCTTGTCTCGTTTGCGCGATCATGCCGCATGCATCAGGCAGCGGCAAGCGAGCGGGCCTGCTGTTTTTCCGCTGAGTGGAATGTCTGAAGTGTGCGAGCATGACGCGATGGTTGCAACCGCACGGATCTCTCACATAGGGGCGCGTGGCGTCGCCGTATCGCTCTGCCCGCTTGCCGTGGCGTTCGCCGCATCGGCAGCCGGTGCGGCGTGCGCACTGCCGCCGCAGGGCGAAGGCCATGTCGCCGCGATCATCGACGGGCGCAGCTTTCGTCTCACCGACGGACGCGAGATCAGGCTTGCCGGCATCGAGCCATCCGGCAGGACGACGGCAGATCGCATCAATGCATTGTCCGCGCTCCTTGCGGGGCAGGACGTCACCCTGCGCGGCGAGGACGACGCCCCCGACCGCTACGGACGGCAACCGGCTTTCGTTTTTCTGGCGCCTTCGGACAGGCCCGTACAGGCCGAGCTTCTGTCGCGCGGAGAAGCGATGGTGCTGCCCGATGGCAGGGACAAGGATTGCGCCGCCGCCCTGATGGCCGCCGAGGCGGAAGCCAGGGCGGAACAAAGGGGAACTTGGGGTGTTAACCCTGCCATAAAAAACGCGGAAAGTCCGGACGATATCTTGGCAGGGATAGGGCGCTTCACGGTCGTTGAGGGCAAAGTCCTATCCGTGCGGCAGGCCGGGGCAACGACTTACCTGAACTTCGGACGTAGCTGGACACGGGATTTTGCTGTGACTATTTCAAGGCGCGTAGTCCCGGCCTTTGCGTCGGCTGGGATTGCCCTCAAGTCACTCGAAAATAAACGGATTCGGGTGAGGGGCTGGGTCGAGGCACGGCATGGACCGCGCATCGACGTCGTTCGGGTAGGGCAGATTGAAGTGCTGGGCGGGAATTGACCCGCGGGACGATACGGGTTGCCGAGTGGATGGATTTGCGCGACGGCGCGGATGGGGAATGAGCCGCCGGCTTTGGGCTGCGCCGGTCCTGCTGTGCCTTGCGTTCTCGCTGTCCGCCTGCGGCGACATGGGCCGCTTCCAGGTCGCTTCGCCCGCACCACCCGCACCCGCCAAGCCCAAGCCCGTGGTCGCCTCCACGCCGGCCAGCGAGCGCGAGCACGAGCGGATTCTCGCCTCCTATGGCGGCGTCTATGACGACCCGCAGCTCGAGGCGCTGATCAGCAAGACCGTCGAGCGGCTGGTTGCGGCCTCCGACCGCCCCGACCAGGGCTACAAGGTGACGATCCTCAACTCGGGCGCAGTCAACGCGTTCGCGCTGCCGACCGGCCAGCTCTACGTCACGCGCGGGCTGATTGCGCTCGCCAACGACACATCCGAACTGTCCTCGGTGCTGTCGCATGAAATGGCGCATGTGCTGGCCAAGCACGCCGCGATCCGCGAGGACCAGGCGCGGCAGGCCGCGCTCGTCACCCGCGTCGTTACCGACATGAGCAGTGATCCCGACCTCACCGCGCTGGCGCTGGCCAAGACCAAACTGACGATGGCGAGCTTCTCGCGGAGCCAGGAATTCGAGGCGGACGGCATGGGGGTGGCCATGGCGGCCCGCGCGCATTTTGATCCTTACGGCGCTGCGCGCTTCTTGACCTCGATGGAGCGCAACGCCGAGCTCAAGGCCGGCAGGGCCTCGCTCGATCCGCGCGCCCAGGACTTCCTGTCCTCGCATCCGGCCACGCCCGAGCGCGTGCAGAACGCGCAGACGATCGCGAGGCAATACACCTCCCCGGAGAACAACGAGCGCGACCGCGAAGCCTATCTCTCGGCGATCGACAACATCGTCTATGGCGAAGACCCCAGCGAGGGCTTCGTGCGCGGCCGGCGCTTCCTCCATCCCAAGCTCGGCTTCACTTTCCAGGCCCCGGATAATTTCACGCTCGACAACACCGCGCAGGCGGTGATCGGCGTGCGTGAAGGCGGCTCCCAGGCGATGCGCTTCGATGTCGTGCGGGTGCCCGCCGAGCAGTCGCTCGGCGACTACCTCAATTCCGGCTGGATGGAGAACGTCGACAAGGCCTCCACCGAGGATCTCACCATCAACGGATTTCCGGCCGCTTCGGCGACCGCTCGCGGCGACCAGTGGCAGTTCAAGATCTACGCACTGCGCTTCGGCACCGACGTCTATCGCTTCATTTTTGCGGCCAGGCAGAAGACTACCGAGAGCGAGCGCAATGCCCGCGAGACCGTCAATTCCTTCCGCCGCCTGACGCTCGAGGAAATCCAGGCCGCGCGCCCCTTGCGCATCAAGGTGATCACCGTACAGCCGGGCGACACGGTGGAATCGCTGTCGCACCGCATGGATGGCATCGATCACCCCACGGAACGCTTCCGCGTGCTCAACGGGCTCGGGGCCCACGCCGAAGTCAAGGTCCGCGACCGCGTGAAGATCGTGGTGGATTGAGACGGGTCATGCCTGCGCCTCACGGCGCATCCCGGAATGACCGAGCAAACAAAAAGCCCGGTCGTTGGACCGGGCTTTCGCATTGAAATTCGCGTAAGCGGCTTACGCCGCCTCGTCGGCGACGGCGCTGTCGTCGCCCTCGGCGTCATCGGCCTCGTCGACGTCACCCTCGGCATCTGCGTCGCCCTCGGCGCCGGCTTCCGCCTTGGCGGCACCGCGGCGCGGGCTCTTGGCGAGCTGGCTCTCGATCTCCTTGATCGCTTCGGTCTCGGTCGAGTGCTGCACGACCGCGATCTCGCGCGACAGCCGGTCCAGCGCCGCTTCATAGAGCTGGCGTTCGCTGTAGGACTGCTCGGGCTGCGATTCCGAGCGATAGAGGTCGCGCACCACCTCGGCGATCGCGACGATGTCACCCGAATTGATCTTGGCTTCGTACTCCTGGGCGCGGCGCGACCACATGGTGCGCTTGACGCGGGCACGGCCCTTCAGCGTCTCCAGCGCCCTCTTGACCAGCGCCGGCTCGGACAGCTTGCGCATGCCGACATTGGCGACCTTGGCGGTCGGAACGCGCAGCGTCATCTTGTCCTTGATGAAGTTGATGACGAACAGTTCGAGCTTGGCGCCCGCGATCTCCTGCTCCTCGATGGCCAGGATCTGGCCAACGCCGTGCGCCGGATACACCACGAACTCGTTGGTCTTGAAACCCTGACGCTGGGTGAGAACCTTCTTCTCCTCAGGCCTGGGCGCAGCCGCGGGCTTGGCGGCCGCGACAGGCTTGGCCGCGGTCTTCGGGGCGGTCTTGGCGGCAACTTTCGCAGCGTGGGTCTTGGCGGCGGGTGCTTTCGCCGCAGGCTTCGCAGTTTTATGTGGCATTTCGCTTCTTTTCTTGGAGGACTTTGCAGCCGCAACCGCCTTGTGGGCGGTCCGGGTATCCTTTAAAGAGGCCCGGCTACGGCTCTTCGACGCGCTGCGGCTGGAAGCCGTAGCGGCTTTCTTGGAATGTTTGGAAGCACTCGTTTTACGCGTTTTCTGTGACACAGCCTGCGCGCGGACCTACCACGCCCCTGTTGCATTGGTTTCTCACGGGAACCCAGAGGGGCCAAAGCGGGCTGACGGGGTTCTCTAATGTGCCATATATAGCACATTTCCCGCAAAAATCAATGATTTAGAGCTCTTGGGGGCGCCTTTTGGCGCTTTCGCGCCATTAGGGTTAAGTCAGGGGCCGTTTCGCCTTAGTCGCCGGTGCCCGGCTTGGGCGAAAAATATTTGTCGAACTTGCCTTCCATCCCATCGAACTCCTTGGCATCCGGCGGGGAATCCTTCTTCTGGGTGATGTTCGGCCAGCTCTTGGCATATTCGGTATTGAGCGCCAGCCACTTCTCGAGTCCCGGCTCGGTGTCGGGTTTGATGGCATCCGCCGGACATTCGGGCTCGCAAACGCCGCAGTCGATGCATTCGTCCGGGTGGATGACCAGCATGTTCTCACCCTCGTAGAAGCAGTCTACC
>CAYVVB010000397.1:0-5296 GCA_964454955.1 uncultured Bradyrhizobium sp.
CCAACATTTTCACGGACGCGGGTGTAGCTCAGTGGTAGAGCACGACCTTGCCAAGGTCGGGGTCGTGGGTTCGAGCCCCATCGCCCGCTCCAATTTCCCGATAGCCTCCGAAGCCTGATCGAGACCGGCGCATCCGCGCCGTCGGATGGCTCACTCGCCGCGGCAGACCAGCCCGCGCCGTCTATCCTTTTCGCATGTGGTGACGCCTGACCCGAGGAGCGGCAAGCGGCCACAGCAATCGCTTCTGACAAACCGCGACGCGAAAATTTCCAATGCTTTGCTGCATCGTTGCTGCGCACCTTCGCGCAACGCGTGCCTCCGCTTCTCAGCCGTCCAGGATGTGCTAAGCTTTTTTGCGTCTGACCGTTACACGGCAGACGCCAAAGTACGTCTCTCGAAACGTCTAAAATAAGCAACAGACGCGGCCGCCGGGCTGCATTAGGGAGTGACGCAATGAAATCGGCTTTTCGCCACAACACCATACTTGCGCTTGCAGCGGTCGGCCTTATTGCCGGCGCAGGTTTTGCCAAGGCCCAACAGCAGCAGCAAAACCGGCCGCTCAAGCATTACGAGTCCGGCTCCAAGGATTTCTGGACTCATCCGCCGGATGACTGGTTTCTAGGGGACGAGACGGAAGCCCAGAAGGGCCTCGCTCCGCCATCGGGTCCGCCGACCGGCGCATCGGAAGCGGAGCTCGCGACGCTCATCAAGAAGATCAAGCTGCCGCCGGGATTCAAGATCGAGGTCTGGGCGCCGGGCGTGCTGGCCGCGCGGCAAATGGCCTGGGGCGACAAGGGCACGCTGTTCGTCGGCTCCTTCGGGCTCGGGAACGTCTATGCGATCACCGACAAGGGCGGCAAGCGCGAGGTCAAGACCGTTCTCAAAGGCCTGAACATGCCGACCGGCCTCGCCTTCAAGAACGGCGCGCTCTACGTCGTCGCGGTCGACAAGCTGATCCGCTACGACAATGCCGAGGACAATCTCGATCACCTCGGCGACGGCAAGGTGGTGTATGACGACATGCCGTCCTACGCCGCGCACGGCTGGAAATATATCGCCGTCGACAAGGACGGCTGGTTCTACATTCCGTTCGGACCTCCCTTCAACATCGGCATTCCCCCGACCAGCGTCTCGCAGATCCGCCGCGTCGATCCGCAGACCGGCAACGCCGAAATTCGCGCGCTCGGCGTTCGCAACAGCGTCGGCGGCGACATCGATCCGCGCACCGGCCGATACTGGTTCACGGAAAACGCCCGTGACTGGATGAGCGACGACATGCCCTCCGACAAGCTCAACATGATCGACAGGATGGGCGAGCACTTCGGCTATCCCTATTGCCACCAGGGCGACACCCCGGACCCGAAATTCGCGATGGGTCACAAGTGCTCGGAGTTCACCCCGCCCGTGCTCAAGCTGGGCGCGCATGTGGCTCCGCTCGGCATGAAGTTCTACACCGGCAATCAATTTCCCGCCGAGTACAAGAACTCGATCCTGATCGCCGAGCACGGCTCCTGGAACCGGCACAAATATCAGGGCGCACGCATCGTGCGTGTCACCGCCGATCCCGACGGCAAGAACGCCAAGCAGGAGGTGTTCGCATCCGGCTGGATCGAAGGCGACCAGGGCTATCTCGGCAGGCCTGATGACATCATCCTGGCCAAGGACGGCTCGATCCTCGTCGCCGACGACTGGGCCGGTGCGATCTATCGCATCAGCTACAGCAAATAGGCAGACGACAAACGGGAGGCTGCGGTTGCCGGAGGGCGTCCGCAGCCTCTCTCTTTTGTTAACAACGCTTCGTCGTTCCGGGGCGCTCGCGGTGCGAGCGAACCCGGAACCTCGAGATTCTCAGGTGCGCAATTGCGCACCGCCCCGGAATGACGCCAGGAGAGTGAGATGCGAATCGCGTTTGTGCTGGCCGAGATTGCCTTCGTCGTCACCCTCATGGGCCGTTCACCCGCCCACGCTGCCGACGTCGCGGCAGGCAGGGAGAAGGCGCAACTCTGCACCCCCTGTCACGGCGAGAACGGCATTTCGCAAACCGAGAACATTCCCTCGCTCGCTGGCCAGCCCGACCAGTTCATCCAGTGGCAGCTCGTGTATTTTCGTTCCGGCGCACGCAAGAACGAACAGATGCAGCCGATCGTCGAGCAGCTCGAGAACGAGGACATCCGCAACCTCGGCGCCTATTTTTCCTCACTGACGCCGCCTAAGGCGCCTGCGGATGACAATCCTGATCTGTCGAAGAAGGGCGCGCAGGCGGCGGTGGGCCGGCGGTGCGCCTCATGCCACACCGACACGTTCGCCGGCACCAAAGCCGTGGCGCGGGTCGCCGGCCAGCGCGAGGAGTATCTCACCAAGGCCTTGTTCGACTTCAAATCGGGCAAACGCTCCGGTGGCGGCGTCGCGGCGATGGCCGACGTCGCCTATCCCCTGAGCGAAGAGGAAATCGAGGCGCTCGCGCATTACCTCGCACATCTGTAGCGCGCCGTCTTGGATCGGCCTTTCCGCCATTTCACCTCTCCCCAGCGGGGAGAGGTGCAAACTCAGGCGCGCTGGCGCTCATAGGCCTTCAGATGGGTGTACGCGGTGCGCAGCCGCGGAACCGGCACCTTGGCGGCGTCACCGCGCGCAATCAGATCGCCGATCACATGATCGGCTTCCACCGGCAGGCCGGCCTTGATGTCGCGGAACATCGAGGCGGTCAGGGGCGAGCCTTCCGCCGTCAGCATGGCAAGCGTGCGATCCATGAAGGGCCCGCGCGGCGGGTATCCTTCCGCGGTCGCGACCGCCACGCACTCGTCCAGGATGCCGAGCACGAAATCCTTGCCGCCGGCAGCGGCGAGGATGTTGCCGAGCGAGGCCCGCATCAGACTGGTCGAGGCGGCGAGCGAGGCCAGGAACACCCATTTCTCCCACATGTCCTGCAGGATGTGTTCGCTGGCCGTCCCGTTGAAATTGCCGCTCTTGATGACGTCCGCGATCGCGCGCACACGCTCGCTCAATTTGCCGTCGCGCTCGCCGAAGGTCAGCGACTGCATCGGGGCAAGCTGCACCACCTCGCGCTTCTCGTTCAGCGTCACCGCGATCGCGCAGAGACCGCCGAGCACGCGGTCGCGGCCGAACCTCTTGTCGAGCACGTCCAGATGCAGCATGCCGTTCAACAGCGGGATGATCGAAGTCTGAGATCCGACCGCCGGCGCAAAGGAGTTGATCGCATCATCGAGGTCGAACGCCTTGCAGCTCAGCAGCACCACGTCGAACCTGTCCTTCAGCGTGTCGGCCTGCACGGTCGGCGGGCTCTTCAGCGTGACGTCCCCATTCGGGCTCTTGATCACCAGACCTGCGGAGGCCAGCTCCGCGTTGCGCCGCGGGCGCACCAGAAAGGTGATGTCGCGGCCAGCCTGCAGCATCCTGCCGCCAAAATATCCGCCGATGGCTCCGGCGCCGACCACGAGAACGCGCATTGTTGGCTTCCTTTTATTGCCGATTGTCGATTTGTTTTTATTGTCGATTTGACGAGCGAATGGCGAACAGCGCAAGTGCGCATGTCGTCCGCATACTCCCGCTCAAACCCTTCAGGCCAGCTTTCCGCTGCCTCGGCGGTAACTCTTAGATGATCTCCATCATTCAACAAGCCGGTCGCGGCGCTTGATGCGATCAATTTCTCTCTATTGCCCGCGATCGGCATAGGCAAGTTTGACGACGTGGTCGCGAATATCGGCCGGCCATCTCGCAATCAGTCCGACGAAGGCGCGCCGGTCGTCCGCGAACAGTGCGCGCGCTGCCTCCTCGAAATGCGGCAGGTTGCCCGCCATCGCCGACATGAAGTGGTAGGCGGCGTCGCGCGCGGCGCGTTGGCGGTCCGCATCGGAATTGGCGTGCCGGGCCTGCTCGACCAGCTTGCGCAAGGCGACCGATGCGCCGCCCGGCTGCGCATTGAGCCATTCCCAATGCCGCGGCAACAGCGTCACTTCGCGGGCCACAACGCCGAGTTTCGGCCGGCCGCGGCCGCGCGGCTCGGCGGGCGAAGCAGCCTCCGGCGGATTTGCGGAGGTCTTGGCGAGTCGGGCCAGCACGTCCTCCGGCGTGCCGCGCAGATCGAGATCGATCGGATGCCCGGTCTGGTCGTTGAAGATCGCAATCGGCTCCGAGGCCCGCTGGCCGGCGCGCTTGATCGCCAGGGCAACGTCGGCCAACGCACCGGACGCCAGCCGCCGCTGGCCCTCGAAGGCGGTAAAGTTTTCGGTCACGTGATCCCCCTTGCTGGACGGCTGGTCCGGCATTTGTACCCGGACATAATATGACCGTCAATATTGCCCGGGTAGAATTTTCGCCGGGCGCGCTCACACCGCATCGCTAAGCCCGCGACGGGCTGATACGGGATGAAGGGAGCAACACGCCATTCCGGGGAAGACCATGCTGACAGTTCACCATCTCAACAATTCGCGCTCGCAGCGGGTGCTGTGGCTCCTGGAAGAACTCGCCGTGCCCTACGCAATCGTGCGCTATCAGCGCCAGCCGGACATGCGCGCGCCGAAGGAGCTCCGCGCCATTCATCCGCTCGGCAAATCACCCGTGATCACCGACAACGGCAACACCATCGCCGAATCGGGCGCGATCATCGAATACATCATCGATGCCTACGGGAATGGGCGGCTGATTCCGCCGCCGAAAACCGCGGAGCGGCTGCGCTATGTCTATTGGCTGCATTATGCCGAAGGTTCGGCGATGCCGCCGCTGCTCCTGAAACTGCTGTTCACGCTGATGCCGAAACGGGCCCCTGCACTGCTGCGCCCCCTGGTGCGCAAGGTTTCGAGCCAGGCTTTGACCGCGCTGGTCAATCCGCAGCTCAAGCAGCACATGGCGTTCTGGGAAGACGAACTCGGCAGGAACGAATGGTTCGCCGGCAACGAGTTCACCGCGGCCGATATCCAGATGAGCTTTCCGCTGGAGGCCGCGGCGGCCCGCGGCGGGCTAGAGCAGGGCCATCCGAAAGCGATGGCCTTCCTGGATCGCATTCACGCCCGCCCTGCCTATCAGCGCGCGCTGGAGAAAGGCGGATCGTATCAGGTGGGGCGGTAGCAGCCTTCGTCATTACAAGGCTCTCGCGCCAGCGAGCGAACCACGGTGCGCAATTGCGGACCTGAGAATCCGGAGGTTGTGGAGCGAGATTCCGGGTTCGCGCTCGCGCGCCCCAGAATGACGCGTCCATCATCTTCCTCGTTACCCATCCGCGTGCAGCACGCGGCCGCGGGTTTCCGGCAGCGCGAAGGCGGCGAGGAAGAACACGCCA
>CAYVVB010000398.1:0-1959 GCA_964454955.1 uncultured Bradyrhizobium sp.
GCCTCGATCTGTGGCCTGGCCTCCGCCAGCAGGTAATCGAGATGGTTCACGCTGGTAGTCCCCCGCGCGCGGGTAACGGGGGAATAAAAACGAGACGCGGCCCGTCATGCGGGCCGCGTCCGGTGTCTTCGATCGGCAGCATGGATGCCCGTCCGCTCGCGAGGCGCCGCGGACCGGGGCTTAGGCGGAAAGGCTGGCCTTGGCCTTCTCCGCCAGCGCGGCGAAGGCGTTCTTGTCGAATACCGCGATGTCGGCCAGCACCTTGCGGTCGATCTCGATCGCCGCCTTGCGCAGGCCGTTCATCAGCCGGCTGTACGACAGGCCGCACTCGCGGGCGGCCGCATTGATGCGGATGATCCACAGGGCGCGGAACTCGCGCTTCTTCTGCCGGCGGTCGCGATAGGCGTACTGCCCGGCGCGCGTCACCGCCTGCGTCGCTATGCGATAGACGTTCTTGCGGCGGCCGCGAAAGCCCTTGGCGGCAGCCAGTACTTTCTTGTGCCGGGCGCGGGCGGTCGTTCCTCTCTTGACTCTTGACATGACGCAGGTCTCTCAGCTGTACGGCAGCATGCGGGCCACGGCCTCGACGTCGGAGGCATGGACCATGCCGTTGTGACGGAGGTGGCGCAGACGCTTGGCGCTCTTCTTGGTCAGAATGTGGTTGCGGAAACCCCGGCGATGTTTGAAACCACCGGAGGCCGTGCGGGCGAACCGCTTGGCTGCGCCCTTGTGTGTCTTCAACTTCGGCATTTTGTCGTCCTCGTCCGGCTCACGTCCGGCTTTTTGCTATGCGCTCGACTGCTTCTTCTTGCCGCCCGAAGGGGCCAGCACCATCACCATCTGCCTTCCCTCGAGCTTCGGGAACTGCTCGACGATGCCATAATCCTCGAGATCCTTTTCAATCCGCTTGAGCAGGTTCAAACCCAGCCGCTGATGAACCATCTCACGGCCGCGGAAACGAAGCGTGATCTTGGCCTTATCTCCACTCTCGAGAAAGCGCGTGAGATTACGCAGCTTGACCTGATAGTCACCCTCGTCCGTGCCCGGACGGAACTTCACTTCCTTGACCTGAATCTGCTTCTGCTTCTTCCTGGCCGCATGGCGCTTCTTGCTCTCTTCGAACAGGAATTTGCCGTAGTCCATGACCCGGCACACCGGCGGACTGGCCTGCGGCGCCACTTCGACCAGATCCAGTTCGGCTTCCTCCGCGAGCTTTTGCGCCTCCACCAAACTGACGACGCCGACCTGTTCTCCGGCGGGCCCTATCAGGCGAACCTGGGGTGCGTTGATCGCGTCATTCAAGCGCAATTCTTTCTCAGCAGCTATTCCCTATTCCTCCAAAACGATGCGGCCGCGACGCGCCGACTCCGCCAGCAAACGATCTGCGAAGGTGTCGATCGACATGCTTCCCAGATCCCTGCCGTCTCGCGCACGCACGGCCACGGAATTTTCCGCCATCTCGCGGTCACCGACGACCAGGAGATACGGTACTCGTTGCAAGGTATGCTCGCGGATTTTAAAGCCTATTTTTTCATTTCTCAAGTCCGTGCCGACCCGGAGGCCCGCCTGCCCCAGGAAGGCGGCCGCGCGGGCGACGTATTCCGCCTGGCGGTCGGTGATATTGAGGACCACCGCCTGCACCGGGGCCAGCCACAGCGGCAGCGAACCGGCGTGCTCCTCGATCAGGATGGCGATGAACCGTTCCAGCGACCCCAGGATGGCCCGGTGCAGCATGACCGGCACCTGTTTGCTGCCATCCTCGGCGATATAGTAGGCCCCGAGCCGCCCCGGCATGGAGAAATCGACCTGGATGGTGCCGCACTGCCACACCCGGCCGATGCAGTCCTTGAGCGAGAATTCGATCTTGGGGCCGTAAAAGGCGCCCTCCCCCGGCTGCAGATCCCAGGCCAGGCCGCGGGTGTTGAGCGCCTGCTCCAGGGCGTGCTCGGCCTTGTCCCA
>CAYVVB010000399.1:0-18714 GCA_964454955.1 uncultured Bradyrhizobium sp.
GGGAAGACCGGGTGCCCGCTTGCACCCACGGCCCCCGCGCAAGAATGATTGCGCGAGTGCGCGTTGACCACAGGTACAGGCGGTAACAACCGGCCTTCCCTGCGCAGTGGTTTACGGCTTACTTCGTACTCTCCCCGGTGAGCCGGCGTTTGCCACCGTCGTCTTCGCGAGCATTGCGTCTCGCGAGAACTTAGCACCTGCATGGGCGTGCCAGGACCACACGACTTCGCCGTCCACGCCGATGCCGCACGTCTCCAGCATCTTCGTGTCCACCGCATTCTGTCCCGCGTGTCGTGACGATCGCGATACGCCCCTCGTGCCGGGACAGGATGGCCGGGACGATCGTTCTGATTTGCCCGACGGCGCAAGGCGCGCGTCTGCGACACATTAACGCGACGGGCGAATCACTCGCGAGCTTGCGGGCTACCCCGAGCCCTACGTCCACACTGGCGTTCTCGGCATCTGGAGCCTATAGTCGGTCCGCAGCAGGCGGTTGCGCGGATGTCCATTTTCTCAGGCAGATCAGGTCTCGCACTCATATTGTTGGCGGCGCTCTGTCCGACCGGCCGAACGGCGCACGCGCAGGGCACTCCCCTGAGCTACTGGATCCCCGGCTGGCCCCTCGGCTTCGCTGGCACGGTGTCCGAGAGCTCGAGCACCTACGGCAACTTTCCGAGCTTCGGCGACTCCCGAGGCGGCGGGTTTGGCTATACGCGTTTCAATTTCCCGAACGGATGGTTTGTCGGCAACGAACGTGCAGGCATTGGCTTGAGCATGAGCAGCATCGGCCAGGATGCTTTTGGCAATTTCGGCTCGCTCTATACGGAAGGCGTGCAGTTCGGCTACAGCTTCAAGAACGAGGGCGGGCTGCCCATCACCCTTTATGCCGGTTTCGATACGTTGAAATACGACACCGGCGTCGGCAGCCCCTTGGCTCCGTTCGACTCGGCTTCCGGCACGCTGCCCGGCTATGGCGCGCATGCGGGCATCGAATTCCAGCCGGCGTCGAATGTCAGCCTCTCACTCGGATTCGGCTACGCTCAACAGTCGGGGCGCATCGACAGCGACATCAATTCGTCTTTGCTGCCCGGCGCGTCTCCGCTTGCCTTCGGCGCTCACCGCTGACGCGCGTTTTACATTTCAAACTCGACATGATGCGCGCCCGGAGTGGAGGCGTCGGCGAAATGCCTGCGTAATCCAGTGCGCAGACGGCATTCCGGCGAGCTCGGGAATTTTTCCCGACCGACCCGGGAAACTACCAAGATGACAACAATTTAAGAATTCGCCAATCTGGCCAGTGGGGAACACGCCAACAGGCGCTTGTCAGGGGGAAACTGAAGCAAAAGCGTGCAGGCGCCAAAGGCGCCGCGAGGGGGGCGTATGCGGAAGAGGGGCAGTTGCCTTCGGGGTCGGCGTGCATCCGTCGTGGCTCCGGCGATTGTTGCAGGTCTCGCCTTGGTTCCAGCGGGAGCACCGGCCGACACGGTGTTGCCGGAAATCAGGGTGATCGCCCCAACGCCGCTGTCAGGTACGCGCAGCACGAAGCCAAGGACCGGCGCGCCGGCCGCGCGGAGGACCACGCAAGCACCGGCGGCCGCGCCGGGAGCGCCGGCGGCAGTGCCCGCAGTCGCCGAGCCCGAGCCGCAGCACGATGCGTCTGTGATCGATCGCGACAAGGTGCCGTCGAACACCGAGGTCCTGACCTCGACGGATTTCAGCCGCGAAGTTGCGCCCACCTTCCTCGATGCGGTCAACCGGTCGCTGCCCGGCGTTTCGCTCGGCGACCAGACCGGCAATACCTTCCAGCGCGATCTCGACTACCGCGGATTCACGGCATCACCTGTCCAGGGAACGCCTCAGGGCCTCGCGGTCTCTCAGAACGGCGTGCGCATCAACGAATCCTGGGGCGATGTGGTCAACTGGGATTTCATTCCGGAAAAGGCGATCGATCGTGTCGCGCTCTTTCCCAACAACCCGGTCTTCGGTCTCAACGCAATCGGCGGCGCGCTGAGCATCCAGATGAAGAATGGCTTCACCTATCACGGCGTCGAAGCCGAGGCGTTCGGCGGCTCCTACGGGCGCGTGCAGAGCAGCGTGCAGGTCGGCAAGCAGGACGGAAACGTATCCGCCTATGCAGCGTTCGAATCCGCCTTCGACAGGGGATGGCGCGACTTCTCATCGTCGTCGCATGTCAATCGCATGTATGTGGACGTCGGCGCACGCAACGACGACACGGAATTGCATGTCAATTTCACCGGTGCCGACAACATCCTCGGGAGCGTCGTGGCGACTCCGATCCAGATGCTCAACCAGCGCTGGTCAAGCGTCTATACTTGGCCGCAGAACACGCACCTTCAGCTCGCCTTCCTCAACACGACCCTGAGCCACGAGTTCTCCGATACCTGGTCCTTCCAGGGCAACGTCTACTACCGCGGGTTCTGGCAGCAGCACGTGGATGGCAACGGGACCGACGTCCAACCGTGCAACGGGGACGCAAACCTGTGCATTGGCGACAACGACGACCCGCTTTCGGGACCGGTAGGCGGTCCGCCGACGCCGAATACGCTGGGCAACGCCTTCCTTGGCGAAATCGATCGCAACCAGACCGCCACCAACAGCTACGGCGGGACGGGCCAGTTCACCAACACGGACCAGATTTTCGGCCACGACAACCATGTCGTCATGGGCTTAAGCGTCGATCACGGCTTCACCAAGTTCGGCGCGCAAAGCGAGCTCGGGACGATCGATCCGAATACCCTGTTCGTGAACGGCACCGGGGTCGTCATCGACCAGCCGGACGCCGGCCTCAGCACGGTCGATCTGCACGCGATCAACACCTACACCGGCATCTACGCGACCGACACATTCGATGTGACCAGCAGGCTGTCGGTCACGGCCGGCGGCCGGTTCAACTTCGCGCAGATCGAGCTGCAGGACCAGACGGGGGCAAATCCGCTTCTCAACAGCAACAACACGTTCCAACGCTTCAATCCGGTGGTCGGCGCGACCTACAAGATCACCCCGAACCTCACCGCCTATGCCGGCTACTCGGAAGCCAACCGCGCACCAACGCCGCTCGAGCTCGGGTGCTCCGATCCGAACCATCCCTGCATGATCGACAGCTTTCTGGTGGCCGACCCGCCGCTCAAGCAGGTCGTCGCCCACACCGTTGAGGCAGGATTGCGCGGCGGCTTCGGCAAGGATGCCAGGACCGGCGTGCTGACCTGGAGCGTCGGCGCATTCCGAACGCTGTCCGATGACGACATCATCGAAGTGGCGAGCCCGTTAGGTGTGAACAATTTCGGCTTCTTTCAGAATGCCGGCAAAACACTGCGGCAGGGGTTCGAAGCCAAGGTCGACTATCGCCAGGACCGCTGGAACGCCTACGCCAACTATACGTTCGTCGACGCCACCTATCAGAGTGCGATTACGCTGTTTTCGCCCAACAACCCGAATGCCCTGACCGACCCGAACAATGGCGATGTCCAGTTCGTCAACGTCACCCCGGGCGACCACATCCCGGGCATCCCGGCCCACCGCTTCAAGGCCGGCGTCGAATATTTCGTGACCGATGCCTGGAAGATCGGCGGCGACCTCAACGTCGTGGGCAGCCAGTATCTCGTTCACGACGATACCAACCAGAGTCCCAAGGTGCCGGCCTATGCGGTGTTGAACCTGCACACGTCCTATCAGCTCACGCCCAACATCGAGATTTTCGGGCTCATCAACAACGTGCTCAATCAGCAGTACTACGTGGCGGGCAGCTTCTTTCAAACGGGCGGCTTTCAAAGCGCCAACAGCAGTGCCGCCAACCTGCTGGCGTCGCTGTCCGATCCGCGCACCTTCGTGCCCGGCATGCCGCTGGCCGCCTATGCCGGCCTCAAGGTGAAGTTCTAGACTGTGAGAGATATGGTCGAGTTGGCTGCCACAAGGGCGCTGCGCCTCTCGCCTTGTGGGAGAGGCCGGAATCGCATCGGAGTTTCAATTGACGGCGGCCGAAGGCCGCCTATGCCACCTTCTCGCATAAGGGGAAGGTGGAGTTCAGCGGCCAAACCGATGCGTCATCGCCCAGCAATGACGCCTGAGATGGGTGCGCGTCAGCAACAGTTAGTCAGCCGGGATGAAGCGGAGTGTGCCGGCCCGACGCGTTGGTCTGCCGGTGTCGTTCGTGTGATTGACGCCATCCATGACAGGCACCTCGGAGAAGTCGAACGGGCTTACCCCGTCCAGGCAAGCCACGTTTACGGCATAGAGAGTCTGGTCAGATCGTCGTTGATGATGCGTGTATATTCCGCAGCGAGAACAGAAGAAGTGCTGCGCTGACCCGGTATGGAAGCGGTAGCTTGTTAGCGCATCCTCGCCCTGCAGGACCTTGATCCCACCCATTTCCGCCATGACGACCACGGCGCCTCGCATTCGGCAGTAAGAGCAAGTGCAGCGGCGGATCGAATTGAAGCCGTCGCTGAGCGTCACCTCGAAACGCACTGCACCGCAATGGCACTGGCCAGCCCGAACGTTCGTGTCGCCCACCATGTTGCCTGGGTCTCCTGTTCAGATCACTTGACGCCCGGTCTTGGTGGGCGGACGAGAACGTCTTCGCGACGTCAACGGCTTGGAACCGCGCAGTCATCGACATTTGCTGACCGAGACCGATCTCAAGGCGAACGTATCTCTCAAGTTTGAGCCGGACAACCCTTCGAGAATTCGCGCATCATGTGAGAAAAATTCACGCGGACGCCCGAAGAGGGCGCGTGGTCCGAGTCGATCGATGGCAGTGCCGTCGGCCAATGTCAGGCGCGACAGGTTAGCCGGAAGGCAGCTCGGCGCGGTCGGATTATTTCAGCAGCCGCAGCAATGCGCGTCCCGATTTCGACTTCAATTCCTTGGCATCCAGCGTGCCATCGTGGTCGGGGTCCGCGGCCTTGAAGCGCTGCTCAACGACGGCGAGATATTCGTCTTTGGTCAGGGTGCGGTCATGGTCCGGGTCTGCCGCGGCCAGCTCTTTCGCCGTCAGGCGTCCCTTGAGTTCACGCGTGTCAAGCGTGCCGTCGTGGTCGCGTTCGAGCCGGTCGAATACCGCGGCCGCAGCGCTCTTCGCCTCATTGAGGTCGACCGTGCCGTCATGATCCGGATCGAGGCCTTGCAGGGGATCGGCAGCCCGGCCGAGGGAAACCTGTGAAAATGTACAAACGGCAGCGAGGACCATGGCAAGTCCGAACGCTTTGACACACTTGTTCATATCGATCTTCCCTTGAGTTGTTCCCCCCGTTGGCCCCAAGGCAATTCAATCAACCAGCGGTAGTTGATGTCAAGGAGTGGCTGGGCGCGTTGCGAACGCGCGCAGGCTGCGTCGGCGGTGGCGGGGAGTTGGCATCACAAGCGTTCTCGGATCGCAACGGGGCCGGCGAGTTACTTGCAGATTCGATGTCCGCCTTTCGCAAGCAGGAGTCATTATCGACAGCCAGCCGGCGCGCTCTTGCGGCGCTCTTGCGGGATCAGGGGAGGGGAGCGATGATGCGGAAACGTTCTATTCCCGCTCCATTCATTCCCAGAAAGCTCTATGCCCACGCTTGCCCATGCTTTGCTCACGGCGCTGAAGGACCACGGCGCCCATGAGATTTTCGGCCTTCCCGGCGATTTCGTGTTGCCGCTGTTCAAGGTCATCGAAGAGAGCAACATCCTGCCGAATTTCACGCTCAGCCATGAGCCGGCGGTCGGTTTCGCGGCGGATGCGTCGGCGCGCTATCATGGCGGCCTTGGCGTTGCCGTCGTGACCTACGGCGCCGGCGCATTCAATATCCTCAATTCGGTCGCGGGGGCCTATGCGGAACGATCGCCGGTGGTGGTGATCGCGGGCGCGCCGGGCGCACGCGAACGGACCAGTGGCTTCCTGCTGCATCACCAGGCGCGCACCATCGATACGCAGCTGGCCGTGTTCAAGGAGGTCACCTGCGATCAGGCCGTGTTGACCGACCCCTTGACCGCACCTGCGCAGATCGCGCGGGTGTTGCGCAGCGCGCGGGAAATGTCGCTGCCGGTCTATATCGAGTTTCCGCGCGACATGGTCGCGGCCGAGGTGGAGCCCATCGTGGCGCTGCCGCCACGACATGCCGATGCGGGTGCGCTCGCCGAATGCGCCGACGAGATCCTCGCGCGCATCGATGCTGCGACCGCGCCGGTCGCGGTGGTCGACGTCGAAATCCGGCGCTATGGCGTCGAGAACGAAATCGCCTCCCTGGCGCGCAAGCTGAACCTCCCGATCGTCACCACCTTCATGGGGCGCGGCCTTCTCGAACATGCTCCCGACGTGGTCGCCGGCACCTATCTCGGCGCGGCCGGCGATCCCGCGATCACGCGGCTGGTCGAGGATGCCGATCTCGTCCTGATGCTCGGTGTCATCCTTTCCGACACCAATTTCGCGCTGTCCAACCGTGCGCCCGATCCGCGCCGCACCATTCTGGCCTCGAGCCGGGAGGTGCAGATCGGTCATCACAGCTTCCGCGACATGCCGCTCGCCGACCTGATCGAAGCGTTGGAGGCGCGCGCGAGGCCGAGCGCGCCGCGGCCGCACCAGCTCAGGCATCGCCCGGTCTATCCGCGCGGCCTGCCGGCGGATGACGCGCCGATCCTGCCGTCCGATGTCGCAACCGCGATCAACGACCTGTTCGACCGCCACGGCAGGATGCCGATGACATCGGACATCGGCGACTGCCTGTTCACCGCCATGGAGATCGACAACACGGCGCTCGCCGCGCCCGGCTACTATGCGGGCATGGGCTTCGGCGTGCCAGCCGGCATCGGCGTCGCGGCCAGCGGACTGCGGCCGCTGATCCTGGTGGGCGACGGCGCCTTCCAGATGACCGGCTGGGAACTCGGCAATTGCCGCCGGTACGGCCTCGATCCGATCGTCGTGCTGTTCAACAACAAGAGCTGGGAGATGCTGCGGGTGTTCCAGCCGGAGTCGAGATTCAACGATCTCGACGACTGGCATTTTGCCGATATCGCGGCGCTGATCGGCGGCGTGGGCGAACGGGTCACCACGCGCCGCGAACTCGCGGCGGCGCTTGATCGCGCGGTCAACCAGCGCGGGCGGTTCTCGCTGGTCGAGGTGATGCTGCCGCGCGGCGCGACCTCGGACACCCTGGCGCGCTTCGTCTCCGGCTTCAAATCCGTCCGCGAGCGCATGGCAACGGCGTAAACCGTCTTGCGGACCGGCGCTGCCCGAAGCAAAAACGCCGCCCGGAATTGGGCGGCGTTTGATTCCCGAACGTGTAGAGGTCGTTCGCAGGCGATCCTACACGAGACTGCCAGAATTTCAATTCCTGTAGCTCGGATCGATGCGATCGAGCTTGCGCAGGAGCGGCGGCCAGACGAGCCTGGTCGAACGCAGTTCGGCGCGGTCCGGATTGGCAAACAGTGCAGTGTTCTTGTCGATGACCGCCTGATCGACCGGGTAGGCGGTCGGCCCCAGCATGCGGGTGCGCACCTGCATCGAGCAGGCGCGCTCCAGATGGTACATGCGCTCGAAGGCGGAGGCGACCGAGCGGCCGACGGTCAGCGTGCCGTGATTGCGCAGGAGCATGTGATTCTTGTTGCCGAGGTCGCGCTGCAGCCGCGGGCGCTCGTCGTGGTCCAGCGCGACGCCTTCGTAGTCGTGATAGGCGAGGTCGTGGGTGACGAACTGGGCGGTCTGGTTCAGCGGCAACAGGCCTTCCGCGCAGCTCGAAACCGCCGTGCCGTCGAGGGTGTGCAGGTGAAGCACGCAGATCGCATCCTCGCGCACTTCGTGGATGGCGGAATGGATGGTGAACCCGGCGGGGTTGATGCTGTAGTCGCTCCTGGAGAGCTGGTTGCCGCCAAGATCGACTTTTACCAGGCTCGAGGCCGTGATCTCTTCGAACAGGAGCCCGTAAGGATTGATCAGGAAATGATGTTCCGGTCCGGGCACGCGGGCCGAGATGTGGGTATCGACCAGATCGTCCCAGCCGAACAGGGCGACCAGACGGTAGCAGGCGGCGAGATTGACCCGCTGGGTCCATTCGGCCTCCGTCATGTCCGATGGGACTTCCTTCAGGCGAGCTTCTGCAGGCGACATCACGGTTCCTCCCGGATCGTTGTACGGAGGTGAGCGTAATGCTGCGACTCCTTCGCAGCAAGCAGACCGTGGTGCGCGGCAGTTATGCCCGGTACGCGCGATACGCCGCTTAGGGCGGCGGGATCGACAGCAGCGTGGCGATGCTGCGGTTACGGATGTCGTAGACGCGGGCATACACGACGTCGTCGCGCTTGATCTCCACCAGGACCGGTGCGTTCAGGCCCTTGCAGTAGAACTCGCCGAGCGTCATGGCGAAATCGGCGGCGTGGCTGCGCCAGTCGATGGTGAAGTCGGGGCCGAGCGCCACCTGGGCGGGCCGCTGCGGGCCGCACACCGCCATCCTCCACTTGCGTCCCTTGGGCGGAACTTCCTGCTTCTCGGCAAGCTGCTCGCGGAGCTGGTCGGAGGCCTGCTTGAAGGCGAGACCCCAGTAATCCAGCATGAAGCGCTTGTCGGCGTCGCGCACGGTGCCGGCGACGTCATTGAAATAGGTGTATTGGTAGGGATGCAGCCGGATCATCTCGCCGAACGACAGCAACAGGCCGAACAGGAAGACCGAAAGCGCAACCGGCTGCCAGCCACGTCCGTTTTCCCTGAGCCAGCCCATCAGCGAGGCAAAGGCAACGCCGCCGAGCACCGTCATCGGCGGGATCACGAAGACGAAATGCCTGATGCCGTTGTAGAGCGCCGGGCGCTTCACCATCGCGATCGCGATCGGCAGCGTTGCCGCCAGTGTCAGCATCAGCAGAATGGTCTTGCGCCGGGCCGGAACGTGGCGCCGCGGCAGCAGGACAAACGTGGCGACCACCGCGCCGGTCGCAAGCGCGAGCAGCACCTCGGGCATCTGCAGCGCGAACAAGGTCGGCAGATAGGACCACGGCATGTCCGGCACGGAGACCAGCGCGCCATCGAACATTTCCTTCCACGGCCTTTCGAAGAAGGTCGAGAAATAGGTGAGCGCCAGGAAGGGATTGCCGGGCTTGATGATCGACCAGGGCCAGATCAGGCCCATGACCAGATAGCCGAGCACCAGCCCGGGGATCAGGACATAGACCACATGAGCGAAGCGGGCGGCGGCCTTGCGGGCGCCCTGGGTGCGGATTTCCTCGAAAAACAGCGGCAGAAAGCCGATCAGCACATAGACCAGGGCGAGCCCGCCAAGGATGCGCGAGCCGATCGACAAGCCGGCGCCGAGGCCGACGATCAGGATGGTGCGCGGCGAGGGCGAGGGATATTGCTCGGCCAGGCGCACGAGCCCCATCATCAGGATCACCATCGCCACCGCGAACGGCGCATCCTTCGGGTTCATGAACATGTGCCCGTAATAGATCGGGCAGAGCGCGAGCAGGAGCAGCGACGCGAGGCCTGCGAGCGGGCCGCCGATCCGGCGCGAAAGTCGCCAGGTCACCGCAAGCCCGATCACGCCGACGGCGGCGCCGAGCAGCCGGCGGGTCTCAAACAGTTCGAGCGGAATGACCTTGTGCAACAGGGCGGCCGCCATGTCGAAGCCGCCGCCATACATGTACAGGTTGGCGAACGACAGAGCGCCGGTATCCTTGAAGCCGGAACCGTACATGCGCAGCAGAAGGTCGGCATATTCGGCGTGGGTGTAGTCGTCCCAGCCCAAACCATAGTCGCGGAAGGTGAGGGCTGCGATCATGGCGACCGCGGCCAGCACCGCGAGCGCAAGATCGTCGCAAGTCCGTTCCACCGAGCGCCGGGTTGGCGTATCGATGGCCGAAGTTGTGATGGAAGACATGGCTATTGGTGATCCGGCGTCCCTATTGGCCCATTGGCGCTCCTGGGCCTTTATCCCCGGGCATCCGTATAGCGCAGTTCCCGGGGTAAGTAATTGGCTATTGTGGCGAATCTCTTGAAGCAGTGCAGCAAAACCAAGTATTTGCTATGCTTGTTCATGACTAATCGTGCGATGCTGAAGGGAATGTGAATAAGCGCCTGATGCCCCTTATTTTTCGGAACTACCGCGGCAATTGGCGGTTGGCCCCGTGCTCCATATGACGGTATCGTGGCGGCACGGTTTGCGTGAGATCAAGGGCGCGGACCGGGGGGTAATTCGATGATGATCGCTCTCTTGATCGCCGGAGTTTTCGCCATCGTGGCGGGGCTCCTGGCGATCGTATACGGGTTTCTGCTCGAACTCAGCTTCGGCAATACCTTGATACTGGCCGGCGCCATAGGCGTGTGCAGTGGCATGATTGTGCTTGCCCAGGCCGTGGTGATCTCGGAATTGAGGAATCTCGGCCGCCGGCTTGGACCGCGCGCGCCCGGCGAACCGCGTGTGCGGCCGGTGCTGATGCCGGGTGCGCAGGCAATCCAGGACCAAAGTGCGCCGCTCGACGAAGAGCCCGCCCCTGCGGCTCCGCCGCCTTGGCGTGAGGAGGCCGCCTCCCGCGATCGGATGCGCCAGGAGCCGTCTCTGTCAGGGCCATCTCCGTCAGCGCCGCCGCCGGTGGAAGCAGCGGAGCCGGCATCTCCGCCCCCGCGGCGCCGCAACCTCTTGTTTTCCTCAACCGTCCGAAAGGATCGTGACCGTTCCCAGCCGCCGACCGAAGAGCTTGTGCCATCGGATCGCCCGGTGCTGTCCGCAGGCGAGTCCGGCGAAGCGCCCCCGCCGGGTTTTGAGAGCGCCTGGCCGAAGCCCGAGCGGCCGCGCGTCGCCGAGGCGCCACCACGACGTGCCAGCCGGCCACCCGCGTTTACCGAGGCCGATGCTCCCGCCGGCGCTTCCGAACGCACGGTGCAGGCGGGCCGAAGCGAAGATCAGCCGGGCGTGACCGTGATCAAATCAGGTGTCGTCGACGGCATGGCCTATTCGCTCTATTCCGATGGTTCCATCGAGGCGCAGATGCCGGAAGGAATGATGCGCTTTGCCTCGATCGACGAACTACGCGCCCATCTCGATCAGCGGCACTGAACCTCTTTCGAGAATAATTTGCATTGCCTTGCCGGCACCGCAGTATTCCCACAATATTTGCTAGATCAGGCAACTTGATTAGCGTATTGGCGCATGGGGGATACTATCTGATCGCGCGTGCGCGGGATCAGATGCTTGGGGAGGGTTGGCTTCCATGACAGACGGCGCCGGCAAGAGTTTCATTGACCTCACCGCGAACATCGTCTCCGCCTATCTCCGCAACAATCCGACGCCGGCGGCCGAGATCCCGAACCTGATCAGCCAGATCCATGCGGCGCTGCTGCGCGTCTCGAGCGGCCGTGCCGAAACTCCGCCCGAGACCGCAAAACCCGCAGTGTCGGTGAAGAAATCGGTCAATGCGGACTATCTGGTCTGTCTCGAGGACGGCAAGCGATTCAAATCGCTGAAACGCCATCTGCGCACGCAGTACAACATGACGCCGGAACAATACCGCGACAAATGGGGCCTTCCGCCGGATTATCCGATGGTGGCGCCGAACTATGCGGTGGCGCGCTCGCAGCTCGCGAAAAAAATGGGGCTGGGACAGCAGGCCAAGCGGCAGCGGAAATAGCTGCCTCGATCAGGCCGTGACCAGCGCCTCGCGGGCGTCGTTGCGGATGCGCTCGACCATGGAACGCAGGCCGTTGGAGCGTTGCGGCGTGAGATGCTCGCGGAAGCCGAACTCGTCGAAGACGTCGAGCGCGTTGGCCGCGAGGATTTCCTGCGGCGTGCGGCCCGAATAGAGCGTCAGGAGGATCGCGATCAATCCGCGCACGATGTGCGCATCGCTGTCGCCGCGGTACTTCAGAACGACCCCCGCGCCATTGGGTTCGATCTGCTTCGACAGCCACACCTGGCTGACACAGCCCTGCACCTTGTTCGCAGCCGAGTGGTCGGCCTCCGGCAAAGGCTCGAGCGTGCGGCCGAGTTCGATGACGTACCGGTAGCGGTCGTCCCAATCCTCCAGCAGCGCAAAATTGTCTCTTATCTCGTCGATGGTCATGGCAGCCTGCGTTGATCCCATGCCCTTATATAGGATCGTGGGCCGCCGAAAGCGATACGTGCCGCGAGATCGCCGGTTCCCGAACTGCTTTTCTCAGGGCACGCCTTGCCATGTCACGGCGAGGTCATCGGGCGTCAGGGTATCGCGCGAGGCGGTTTCCGTCGGGGCCGGACCGGCGTCATCGACGCTCCCGATCGACCCGGTGTGGTCGGGCGATTTCCTGTCGGCGTCGGACTTCTTGTCCGCCTCAGGCTTCTTGTCCGCCTCGGGTTTCTTGTCGGTGATCGACTGATAGATCTTGCGCGCGCCTTCCTGGGCCCGGACGCCGATCAGGGTCGCCGCCTGGCCGCCGACCTCGCAGGCCGCCGGCTGACGCTTGCAGAACTGGCTCATGTCGGAAACGGCCGCGGTCGCCGCCTGCACGGCGTCGGACACGGAAACCTCTGGCCGCTTCTCCGATTCGGGCGTCTTTTCTCGCGGCAACAGCACGAGCACCAGCCCGAGCCAGAAGGCCATGCGCAAAAGAAAAAACATCTTGCGACCCCGGCTCTCTCTTTTGATGCATCCCGCTTGAGGGCTGTTGCGATTGATCCCGCAATCAGCGCCGATCAAGCAGCCTTTGATAAATCGCAAGTCATTGCATTGAGCTTAATTCGCGCATCATTTGCGGAAAAATCGGCCGGTTCGGAATCTTCGGTGAAATTTCGATTTCATGATTCGCGCCAAGGCAGTGCTACGCGTCCACCATTTCGAAACCATAACAAGGCGTCTGCGGAAACCCGGCGTTCACCATTCGCGGCGAATGAACCGAACCGGCTCACGCGAAAACCCCGCCAACGCACGTTGTTTTGCCCCAATCCCGCGCGCGCTTAGCGTTCGTTTAATTTCGCTCTGACACGTTGGCGCCACGAAGGGGGGCGTTTCCGGCTCGTCCGATCGACGAACAAGCCGAGGCGCGAGAGACGTGACCGTTTTGAACATTATCCGCGACTGCCTTGATGCGCTGCTGCACCCATCGGCGCGCTATGATGCGCTGACCCGTGCGCGCCATCGCGCCTTCATGGCGCCCAGGTTGTTCGGCAGCCTGGCTGCCTTCGCGGCCTTCCCACTTTATCTCGTGCTGCGCGGCGTGCCCGGCGCGCTCGAGGTCGCAGCATTTGCCTGGCTGATTGCGCCGATCCTGCTGTCGTGGTTTCTGTCGCGCACCGGCCGTTATGAGAGCGCGCATGTGCTGTCCTCGCTGGCGCTAGGCTGTCTCGTGATGGCGGTGGCCATGACCACGGGCGGTATCTCTTCGTTTGCCGCGATCTGGCTGGTCGTCATTCCGCTGGAAGCGGCATTGTCGGCCTCGCGCCGCGTCGTCGCGTTCGCCTGCGTGCTGGCTTTGACCTGCGCCGCCTTGCTGATCGCACTCGGCCATTTCGACATGTTGCCGCAACTGCACGGAACCGCGCCGCGGCAAGCGATGCTGATGGCGTTCGGCGTGGTCTCGGCAACGCTCTATGCCACGGGGCTGGCATTCGGCGCAGCATCGCTGGCGCGCACCAGCGTCGGCCTGCTGTCGCTTGAAGAAAGCCGCTACCGCCTGCTGGCTCTCAACATGAGCGACGTGATCTCGCGGCATAGCCGCAACGGGGCGGTCAAGTTCATCTCGCCCGCGGCAGAAACCATGCTGGGAACGCCGACCGCGCATCTGATGGGGCACGGACTGTTCGACCGCGTCCATGTCGCCGACCGGCCGGCCTATCTGACCGCGCTGTCCGAGGCGGCGGGAGGCGGCGCGGAGAGAGGCGTGGAATTCCGCCTCAAACGGGATGCCGCACAGGGTTCGAACAAGCCGGCCGATTTCATCTGGGTCGAGATGCGCTGCAGGCCGCTCGATCATTCCGTGTCGACGACGCCTGCCCGAGAGGCGGAGGTCGTCGCCGTGATGCGCGACATTACCGAACGCAAGCTGCAGGAGCAGGCGCTCGATCTTGCGCGCAATGCCGCGGAAGCAGCGGATGCCGCCAAGACGCGCTTTCTCGCCACCATGAGCCACGAGCTGCGCACGCCGCTGAATGCGATCATCGGCTTCTCCGAGATGATCGCGAGGGAAGAGTCATTGATGCTGAACGAGGCGCGCCGCAAGGAGTATGCCCAGCTCATCAATGATTCCGGTCAGCACCTGTTGAGCGTGGTCAACGGCATTCTCGACATGTCCAAGATGGAGTCCGGAAATTTCGAGATTTCGCCGGAGCCGTTCGCGCCGCGCCCAGCCCTGATCAGTTGCTGCAATCTGGTCGCGCTGAAAGCGCGCGAAAACGGCGTCGATCTGATCGCCAATGTGCCGCAGGACCTGCCGGAGGTCACTGGCGATCCGCGCGCCTTCAGGCAGATCGTGCTCAACATCCTGTCCAATGCCATCAAGTTCACCGAACGCGGCGGCAGCGTGACCGCTTCCGCGCAGACCGAAGGGTCGCGCCTCGTGCTTCGCGTGACCGACACCGGCGTCGGCATTGCACCCGACGATCTCAAACGGATCGGCGATCCCTTCTTCCAGGCCGGCAAGACCTACCAGCGCCGCCACGAAGGCACCGGTCTCGGGCTCTCGATCGTCAAGAGCCTTGTGGCCTTGCATTCCGGCGAGCTGATGGTGCAAAGCAAGCTCGACGAGGGAACGACGGTCACCGTGGCATTGCCGCTCGTCTTCGAGAAGCCGGCAGCACCGCAGGCGGCCAGCAATATCGCCACGCTGACACCGGCCTCGCGGCCGGCGGTGCAGGAGCAGACACGTCAGGTGAAGAAAAGTGCCTAGGAAGAAGAGTGGCGATGATGAGATTCCGCGCCGCCGCCGCAATGCTGCCGCGGCGGCAGAGCCCGAGCGCGGTCTTCTGCTGCGCATCCTGCTCCATAGTCCGAAGGACATGGTTGCGGGATTGATCGCCTTTTCGGCCTGCAGCGCCATCATTGCGAATGCCTTGTTCCTGCAGAGTGGGCCGCATCCGGCGCCGATGTTCGGCTCCGTCGTCAGCCCGCCGACTGCCCTTATACAGAATCCGTTACCGCGTCCGCGTCCGGCCGAAGCCGATGCGACATCGCCCGAGCCGAAGGCGAGCGAGTCCAGGCTGCTTGATCCGCGGCCCGTGGCGCCAAGGCCGGTCGAGCCGAAGGCCGCTGATCCGCGGAGCAGCGACCCGAAGGTAACCGATCAGAGGGATGCCGATCCGTTGGCCAATCTGGTGAAGGCAACGACCTCGACGCCGCTGCCGCCGGCAAACGTCCTGCGTCCGCCAGCGCCGATTCCGGGGCCGGTTGCGAGCGGGCCACGGCGCATGGCGGCGGTGCAGCGGACGCTCACCGAATATGGCTACGGCCAGTTGAAGCCGACCGGCACGCTCGGTCCCGATACCAGGATCGCGATCGAAAAGTTCGAGCGCGACCGCAGATTGCCGGTGACGGGGCAGGTCTCCGAACGCCTGGTGCGCGAACTTGCCGCCATGATCGGTCATCCGATCGAGTAGTGCGGCGCTCGAGCATGACCCGGAAAAGTGTGCAGCGGTTTTCCGAAAAGATCATGCTCAATCAAAGAGCTGAAGCGCGATGGTGATTCAACCTAATCCCATTGCGCTTTAGTGGAGCGGATTGACGTTCGCTCCCAATTGCCGCGAGTCTCTTCTGCGAACGCCAAATCCAAAGCTCCACTAGGGGCGGACTCGTCAACGCGCAGCCCATAACGACCGCATGCCGGATGAGGGCGAGGTGATTTGCGGCGAGCTTATCGTAGCGCGCTGCCACCCGACGATATTGCTTGATCCGATTGAAGGAACGCTCGACCCGGTTGCAGCCAGGTTCGAGATAAAGACTAAAGCAGATCGGATCGCTGCGATTTGCTTTGGTCGCGATGTACCCGAAAGCGGACCTGTCATGCTCACATCGATTTTTGTCGGTCGTTACCCGAAGCCGACATGGAGCCGATTGACGCAGATTTTGACCTTGCTCATCATCAGAAATGCTCAGGCTGGAGCGGGCAGATGCCCGGAGGCTGAACTAGCGCCCAAGCATGTCGTCGTGGAACAATGATCACCAGGGAAGGGCACCTCGACCGATCAACAAACATACAGGTGAACCAAAGCGCTTATCATGCGCCTCAGCACGAGGCGCGGCAAACGAAGGATGTCCGTCATGACTCGTTTCCACAAAGCTCTGTTCACGTGCAGTATCGCCACGGCGATTATTTACGGTGCCGTATCGACGCCGACGCCAGCCAAAGCGGCGAACGTATCCAATGCTGACAAGGCTGCCCTCGAGCGGGCGATCGTAGCCTGCAGGGCGAAGGCGAGAGGCAGGAACATCAGATGGCTCTCGCGACGGAGATACGTCAACGATTGCGTCACCGAGGCTATGAAAGACCGCCCTGAGATGCACATCAGGACTTTGCTCAAGAACCATCCAGATTGGACGAATCTTCCGGTCGAGAACTGGCCCGCGTTTTAGGTGCTTGAGCCATCTGAACAGCACAGCCAGATCGACAACCGCTGGACGAACAAACGCTGGTCATATGTCGGTTGTTCGGGGTGAAGCAGAACTCTTTTGCTCGACCTGAGTCTTACCGGCTTTGACCCTGAACAGACATTGCATGCCTCCGCCTATTTGATCGAACGCAGAGACCAGAGGCCTCGTCTCGAAGCCTGCAATTGACTGGCGCCAATAGCGGGCGTGATCGACCGATGCGCTGCCATATCATCTCGACTTGTTGCTTATCGAGATCCAAACCGCTGTTTGGCGGAGTCGGTAACGGGGGTATACAAGCTAACCAGCGTGCCCTCGGGGTCGCGGAATTGAGCCGCACGATTGCCCCACGGCAAATTCTTCGGTTCGTGAACGACTTCGACTTGGCCCTTCAAGCGCGCAAACTCGGCATCAACGTCCGTCACTTGAAATTCGATGATTGCCGTACGGTTGGCTGCTGGTTCGGCGCTTCCTTCCTTGAAGAGAGCCACAGTCTCTGCGCTTCCCACCGCGATTGCGGCTGTCGGGGTCACGATCTCAGCGAAGACCGGTGCGAGCCAATCGGCCCTCTTGCCCGTTACCTCTTCGTAGAAGCCCACCACGGCTTTGATGTCACGGGCGATCAGACGTATTGACGCCAATTTCATAAACCCAGTTTCCTTCTGAATATTTAAGCGCTTCCCTGGAGCGGTATCAGCCCACTGCTGACAACGTCGTGTCAGCAGCACCGAGGCACGCACCGCATAGTTGCAATCTGAACCATGCATGACTTCTTAGACAAACTTGAGCTACTGGCCCACATGCGAAGTTCGGCTACGTCCGCTTTTGCGCCGCTGCCGGGGGACAAGCGGCCATCAAACGGGCTCGGCCGATTTGCGACCACACGGCTTAGCAGTTTGATTTTTCGAGTCGTCCTTTGATTCTGACGTTCGCAAACCTGTCTCTCAAAATGAGACGCGAACGTCAGAATCGAACCACTGGCGCGCGCGTCGACGCTCGCCTATCGTCGCATCCAGGCGATTGAAAACCGGAATTTGGGTGGCCGCTTACTTGCGCCGCTGCCAGACCGCGGGCGTGTTCGGCGCGGTGCGCAAGCGCGGCGCGGAAGAGGCCGGCGCCGTCCTCGTCAAGGTTGCCAGCTTGGACGGCAATGCGATGCTGTATGTGCCTGCACCGCAGACGGTCTATGACGACAGCCGGCCGATCGAGCGCTTCTTCGTGCCGATCGCACGTGAGCCTCTGCCGGAGGCCGCGGTGGAAGAACGCCTTGCCAAGGAGGTTCGGTTCGATCCGGATGCCTGGATCGTCGAGACCGAGGACAAGGCCGGGCGGCATTTCCTCGATCTTGCGGCGGCGTGACCGCGCCGCTCACGAATCATCGGTGCCGGTGCGGGCGATGGTGCCGGAGCCGGGCAGCACCGATGGGCGCAATGCCGGCGTTCCCGGCCGCGCGCGCGAGCGCTCGTCATCATAGAGGACCGGACGAAATTTCGCGCGGGTCGTCGCCAGCGTGGCGCTTCGCCAGGCGGTGAGCATGACCAGCGCCGAGCGTTCGCTCAGGTGGTCGTAGAGCCGCGACAGACGATAAACCATGTGCACGGAGCAGCCGAATTCCGGCTTGAGGAACAACAGCACGCGTTGAAAGACGGGGCTTGGCATGGCAAGCGCCCGCATCGCCGCCGCAAGCGGCTCGCCGCCGGCGTCGTCCACGATTTGTGCGGCCAGCCGCGCCGGCAGGATCAGACTTTCGCCGAGCTCGAGGGCAAAGTTCTCGACGTCGGCGGCAAAGGCGGCCATCTCCAGCGTCTCGATGGCGCGCTCGGCGCGCGCCTGGGGAATCCGGGCAGCCGCTTTCAGCGGGGCGTCGGCGAGGCCGTGCAGGATCGACGCCCGCTCGCTGCCACTTGCGCGAAAGAACAGATCGCAAATTTCGGCCGCGTCCTTCGGCTGCGCGAAAAGGCCATTGGCCATTCGCGCTTGCGTCTCCGAAAGCGCCGTCGCTTGCGGGGAAGAGAGGATTTCGTCGGCCATCGGAACGGGCCGGTCGGGGTGGTTGGACCCGATTCCGAGCTTGCGCGACACTTCCGCCGGCGTGCCGGGATAACCGGCAAGACGCGAGCGCACCGCGGCGCGCGTTGCGTCGTCGACTTCATCGATGAGGCGCGAGGTCAGTTCGACAAACTGTCGCGC
>CAYVVB010000400.1:0-4714 GCA_964454955.1 uncultured Bradyrhizobium sp.
AGCTCTGGTAGTTGTCGCGCACGACATCGAGGTCGACGACGAGGCAGGGCTCGGTGTCCAGACCCTTGTTGCGGCGATCGCGCAGGAATTCCCTGATGCGTTCGGTCATAGCACCCTCCAAACGGCCCGTGCGACAGGGCCTAGAACCCGGACCGAATTGTGCTGCCGTGGATTGGTTGGGAATTTTCCCGCCCGCTCACCTGGCAATGAAGGACAAGCCTTTTCAGTAGCCCGCGCCGGCTTTGGACTGCCGGTAGAGACCAAAAAAGCCCGATCCGTCGTTGCTTTAAGTCGCGTCCCCCGTTGAGAGCGGGGTGCGCCGGTTCGCCTCCGGCTGCCAGTCACGGTTGCAAGGAGCGGAGAGACCTTCAACGGCATCCCTTGAGAGAGATGCTGGCCTCTTGAGCGATCGACTCAACTGAGTCTTGGTCTCAAGCGACCCTCGGTTCTTCATCCCTTGGCGGCTGTCCGGCCTCTTGTCCGGATACCTACCGACTGACACACGACCACAGGCACGTGCGAAATTGGGCAAGAGTCGAAATAATCTCTTTGACTCTTCTTCGCAAGAATTTTTTTAGGCTGCGGACGGATTTGCCTAACGCGAACTTGCGATCGCGCGCGCGTGAGCGCTTGTAGATGAACGCGCGTTAAGTTTTGCGCGAGAGCGATGAGAGCGAAATGCGTTTTGTGCCGATGGCACGGGGCTTTCTCACACTATGCGCACGACGCGCTAGGCGCGACGCGTGAACGGCTCGACGCGCTGCGCACCGCGAACGAACGCGATCATCACGAAGACGCCGACGGCGAAGAGCAGCACCTGCAGGACGTGTGCAGCGGTGTCGCCGAGGTCGAACAGGATCGCGAGTGCCCAGCCGCCGGCGAAGGCGGCGCCGAACACCTCGGCGCCGATCAGGATCGCGGCGCTGACCACGGTGATGACGCTCGACCAGACGATCTGGCGGGAGGACGGGGAGGAGGACTGCAAGTTCATGGTCTTTCCTGTCTTTTTCGGCCCGCCAATCTCTCCGAAAAGTGCTGCACTATCAAGCGCAAAAGGCCCAAAAAAGGCCCATCGCGTGCTATAGCTAGCTTAAGGATTTTGAGCGAAAAACGGATAATTCTGATGGTAGAGATCCTCCAGACGACCGTACTTCCGCAAACGCACACCAACCCGCTTCTGAAGGGATGGGAGACGCCGTTTCAGACGCCTCCCTTCGACGAGATCGAGCCGGAGCATTTCCTGCCCGCCTTCGAGCAGGCCTTCACCGATCACTCGGCCGAGGTCGCCGCGATCACCCATGATCCGGCGACGCCGGACTTCGACAACACCATCACGGCGCTGGAGCGCTCGGGCAAGCTGCTCAACAAGGTCTCGGCCGTGTTCTACGATCTGGTGTCGGCGCACTCCAACCCGGAGATCCTCAAGATCGAGGAAGAGGTCTCGCTCCGGACGGCGAGGCATTGGAGTCCGATCATGATGAACGGCGTGCTGTTTGGCCGCATCGCCATGCTGCACGACAACCGCAACAGCCTGAAGCTGACGCCCGAGCAGATGCGGCTGCTGGAGCGCACCTACACCCGCTTCCACCGCGCCGGCGCCGGCCTGAGCGAAGAGGGCAAGTTGCGGATGGCGGAGATCAACGAACGGCTGGCCCAGCTCGGCACCACCTTCAGCCACCATCTGCTCGCCGACGAGCAGGAGTGGTTCCTGGAGCTTGGCGAGGAGGATCGGGAAGGGCTCTCCGACACCTTTGTCGCGGCCGCCAAAGCCGCCGCCGAGGAGCGGGACATGCCCGGCAAGGCCATCGTGACGCTGTCGCGTTCCTCCGTGGAGCCGTTCCTGCAGACCTCGGCCAGGCGCGACTTGCGCGAGAAGGTGTTCAAGGCCTTCATCGCCCGCGGCGACAACGGCAATGCCAACGACAACAACGCGGTCATTCGCGAAATCCTGCAGCTCCGCGAGGAGAGCGCGAAGCTCCTGGGCTACCCGACCTTCGCCGCCTACAGGCTGGAGGACTCCATGGCCAAGACGCCAGAGGCCGTGCGTGGGCTGTTGGAGCGGGTCTGGCAGCCGGCCAGGGCCCGGGCGCTCGCGGACCGCGACCAGCTGCAGGCCCTGATCGCGGAGGAGGGCGGCAACTTCGCGCTCGCCCCCTGGGACTGGCGCTACTACGCCGAAAAGCTCCGGCAGGCCAAAGCCAATTTCGACGATGCCGCGATAAAGCCCTACCTCGCGCTCGAGGGCATGATCGCCGCGGCCTTCGACTGCGCGACCCGCCTGTTCGGCATCACCTTCGACGAGCGCAAGGATATCCCGGTCTGGCATCCGGACGTGCGGGTCTGGGAGGTCAAGGACGCCTCCGGCGGCCTCAAGGCGCTGTTCTATGGCGACTACTTTGCGAGGACCTCGAAACGCTCCGGCGCCTGGATGACCTCGCTGCGCGACCAGCAGAAGCTCGACGGCGGGGTCGCGCCATTGATCATCAACGTCTGCAATTTCGCCAAAGGCGCGGAGGGCCAGCCGTCGCTGCTGTCGCCTGACGAGGCACGGACGCTGTTCCACGAATTCGGCCATGCGCTGCACGGCATGCTGTCAGACGTAACCTATCCGTCGCTGTCGGGCACCAGCGTCTTCACCGATTTCGTCGAGCTGCCCTCGCAGCTCTACGAGCATTGGCAGGAACAGCCCGAGGTGCTGCAGAAGTTTGCTCGCCACTACCAGAGCGGCGAGCCGCTACCGCAGGACCTGCTCGATCGCTTCCTCGCCGCGCGGAAGTTCAACCAGGGCTTTGCCACGGTGGAGTTCGTCTCCTCCGCACTGGTCGACCTGGAATTCCACACCCAGCCGGCTTCGTCGGTCGCCGATGTGCGGGCGTTCGAGCGCACTGAGCTCGAAAAGATCGGCATGCCCGAGGAAATCGCGATGCGGCACCGGCCGCAGCAGTTCGGCCACCTGTTCTCCGGCGGCTATTATGCGGCGGGCTATTACAGCTACATGTGGTCGGAAGTGATGGACGCGGACGCCTTCGGGGCGTTCGAGGAGGCGGGCAACATCTTCGATCCCGCGGTGGCCAAGCGCCTGCATGACGACATCTATTCGACCGGCGGCTCGGTCGATCCGGAGGCGGCCTATGTCGCCTTCCGTGGCCGAGAGCCTGAGCCCGACGCGCTGCTGCGCCGCCGCGGCCTGTTGCAAACCGCCGAGGCGGCCTGAAGATGCGCGTCCTGTTGCGCCTGATCGTCCGCCTGTTGCCGCTGCTCGCGCTTGGGACCACCGTTGCGGAGGCTCATCCCCATGTCTGGATCACCGCGACCAGCGAACTGATCTACGCGCCCGACGGCTCGATCACCGGCGTGCGGCATGCCTGGACCTTCGATGACATGTTCGCGGCCTATGCGCTGCAGGGCACCGAGAGCAAGACCAAGGGCGTCTATACGCGCGAAGAGCTCGCGCCGCTGGCGCAGACCAATGTCGAATCGCTCAAGGAATACGCCTATTTCACCTTCGCCAAGGCCGACGGCAAGAAGCAGAAATTCCTCGAGCCGGTGGATTATTTCCTTGATTACAAGGACCCCCAGCTGACGCTGCATTTCACGCTGCCGCTGAAAGAGCCGGTCAAACCCAAACAGCTGTCCGTCGAAGTGTTCGATCGCTCCTTCTTCATCGACTTCCAGATGGCCAAGAAGGACCCGGTCAGGCTGGTCGGAGCGCCCGCCGCCTGCCAGATGAATCTGCAGCGGCCGAGCGACGGCTCGGCGGTGGCGCAGAAGCTCAATGAGCAGACGTTCGCGAGCGGCGGCGACAACGCCAATTTCGGCGCGATGTTCGCCAACAAGATCACGGTCGATTGCCCGTGACCGCACAGGCCCGTTTTCCCTTCGTCAGGGCGCTTGCCGGCTGCGCCGCGATTGCGGCCGCAGCGATCGTTATCGACAGCGCCAGCGATGCGCTGATGGCGCAAAGTCCGTTCGGCGGTCCGCGGCCGCCGGCCGAGCCGCAGATCGGCGGCCTCTTCGGCTGGCTCATGGCCAAACAATCCGAATTCTATCGCGAGATATCTGCGACCATCCGCGCCGCCAAATCCAACGGTTCGGCGGTGTGGACGTTGCTTGCGATCTCCTTTGCCTACGGCATCTTCCACGCTGCGGGGCCAGGCCACGGCAAGGCGGTGATCTCGTCCTACCTGGTCGCCAACCAGGAGACGGCGCGGCGCGGCATTGTGCTGTCCTTCGCCTCGGCACTGATGCAGTCGCTGGTCGCGGTCGTGATCGTCGGCATCCTGGCATGGCTCCTGAACGCCACCGCCAGGACCATGTGCGGCGCGGAGAGGGCCATCGAGATCGGAAGCTACGCCCTGATCGCAGCGTTCGGCGCCCGGCTGGTCTGGAGCAAGGGCGGTGCCTTCATCCGAGCACTGCAGGCGTCGCGCCCCCTGCCGGCGCTGGCGCTCGCCGGCCATCATCATGAGCACGGCGGCGCCCATGATCACCATCACGATCACGGCCCGCATGACGGGCACCATCACGGCCGCGTCCATGACGCGCATTGCGGTCATTCCCACGGGCCGGAGCCGAGCGCGCTCGCCGGTCCCGGCGGCTGGCGCAGGGGGCTGGCCGCGATCCTGGCGGTCGGCTTCCGCCCCTGCTCGGGGGCGATCCTGGTGCTGGTGTTTGCGCTTGCCCAGGGCCTGTTCTGGGCCGGCATCGCCGCAAC
>CAYVVB010000401.1:0-1885 GCA_964454955.1 uncultured Bradyrhizobium sp.
GCTGCGCGGCCAGCGCACGCGCTTCATCGGCAGACCCGCGATAGTGGATGACCACGTTCATACCGGCCCCGTGCAACTCGCAGGCGATGGCGGCGCCGACACGCCGCGCGGCGCCGGTCACCAATGCGACCCCTTCGAGCCCCTCACCTACGGAAGTGTTCGTCATCCTTTATCCTTATCGCGCGTTGTGGTTTTTCGCCGCACACCTCCCACCTATCTTATTTTACGGAAGCAGACGTGAACGACCTGCTGCAAGTCATCCTGCTCGGCGTCATCGAGGGCGTCACCGAATTCCTGCCGATCTCCAGCACCGGCCATCTGCTCATCGCCGAGCAGCTCGGACTCGGCCACCGCTCCGACGTGTTCAACGTCGTCATCCAGGCCGGCGCGATCCTCGCCGTCACGCTGATCTACTGGCAGCGGCTGTGGTCGCTGCTGACCGGACTCTCGAATCCGGAAAACCGCGACTACGCACTGAAGCTGACCGTCGCCTTCCTCATCACTGCCGTGCTCGGCTTCATCGCCACCAAGCTCGGCTTCAAACTGCCGGAATCGGTCACACCGGTGGCCTGGGCACTCGTCATCGGCGGTGTCTGGATCATTGTCGCGGAATGGCTGGCGGCGAAGAAACCGAACACTGCACGGGTTACGTGGCCGGTCGCGATCATCGTCGGCCTCGCGCAAATCGTCGCTGCGATATTCCCCGGCACCTCACGCTCCGGCGCGACCATCTTCGCGGCCATGCTGAGCGGCACCAGCAACCGCGCGGCGGCCACCGAATTTGCGTTTCTCGTCGGCATCCCGACGATGTACGCCGCCAGCGGCTACGAATTGCTGAAGCAGATGAAGCACGGCGTCGCCGGCGAAAACTGGAGCGCGCTCGGCATCGCGTTCGTCGTATCGACGATCACCGCGTTCATTTCCGTCAAATGGCTGCTGCGTTACATCCAGACGCACCGCTTCACGGTATTCGCGGCATATCGCATCGCGGTGGGCGCCGCGCTGTTGCTGTTCACGCTCCGCTGACGAGGGTTATCGCGCGCTACGGCAGATCGACGCCAGCGGTATCAATGCCAGCGTGATCTGCCTTTGCGCGAGTACCCCGGTCGCGACGGGATCAGATAATTGTTCCGATATCGCTCTGCACGATCTGATCGAGGGCGCGTTCAACCACGGCGGCAATCGTCATCGACGGGTTACACGCACAAGTGGTGCCCGGCATCAGCGCGCCGTCGAGGACATAGAGCCCGGTTTGTCCCTTGACCCGCCCCTCCAGGTCGCAGACAACGTCCATGCAGGCGCCGCCGAGGGAGTGCCAGGTCGAGTTGACGAGATTGTTAGTGTTGATCAGCCTGCTGCCAGTGCCCGCCACCGTGGCAATACGTTCATGAATGCGTGCAGCGAGCGTGGCGTCGCCGCCTTTCGGCCACTGCAGCTCGACCTTATCCCTTAGCTTGTTGTATACGAACTGGCCGCGGTCGGCGCTGATTCCGTAGCCGACCAGCATCGTGGAGTGCATGTCGATCGCCGAACTCGACAGCAGGCTTGCGCCGGGAACCAGCGCTGAAGACAACCGGCTGGCGGAGGTGCCGCTCGATGTTTTGTAAGCCGGCGGCAGCGACGCCTGGATGATCGTATTCGCAGGCTGGCTCGAGTCATTCCATTCGAAGCTGCCGTAGATGACGGGGCCGCCCTGGGGAGCGCCCGGATCCTCGGGCATTTTTGACCAGACGTAGATCTGATCGCCGTTGGTCCCGTACCCCTGGCCGAGTCCGTCCGGCAGATCGGTGATGTGCCCGAGTGCGGACGCACGCACGAGCAGGCGTGAGGTATTGACCGTCCCGGCCGACAGGATCAGCGCTTTGGTCGTGATGATCTTGCGCTC
>CAYVVB010000402.1:0-2672 GCA_964454955.1 uncultured Bradyrhizobium sp.
TGCGCGAGGGCGACAGGCTGGTTCAGCCCGACCTGGCGGTGACACTGACTGCAATTGCCCAGCAAGGTCCGCGTGGATTCTACCAGGGGATGGTTGCGGAAAAGCTCGCCGGGGCTGTGGCCGCCGCCGGCGGGATCATGACAACGGATGATTTGAAGTCGTATCAGGCGGTGATCCGCGCACCAGTGCACGGCACCTATCGCGGCTATGACATCGTCTCGATGCCGCTGCCGTCCTCGGGCGGCATCGTGCTGCTGGAGACGTTGAATATTCTCGAGGGCTATCCGCTCGGCGAGATGACGCAAGGCTCCGCGCCTCCGCTGCACCTCTTGATCGAAGCGATGAAGCGCGCCTATGCCGACCGGGCCCGCTATCTCGGCGATCCTGCCTTCGTCAACGCGCCGACCACGACCCTGATGGCGAAGGACTATGCCGCAAGGCAGCGCGCGAGCATCGATCCCGCGCACGCCACGCCATCTGCCGATCTCGGAGCCGCGATGCCGCATCACGAAGGCAGCAACACCACGCATTTCTCCGTGGTCGACCGTTTCGGCAACGCGGTCGCCAACACCTATACCCTCAACTTCAGCTATGGCGTCGGCCTCGTCGCCGAGGGAACCGGCGTGCTCCTGAACAATGAGCTCGATGATTTCGCCGCCGCGCCAGGCGCCTCGAACGCCTTCGGCCTCGTCGGCTTCGAGGCCAATCTGCCCGGTCCCGGCAAGCGCCCGCTGTCCTCGATGTCGCCGACCATCGTGCTCAAGGACGGCAAGGTGGTGCTGGTGACCGGCTCCCCTGGCGGCAGCCGCATCATCTCCACGGTGCTGCAGGTGATCGTCAACGTGCTCGATTACAAGATGGATATCGCGGCGGCCGTGGCGGAGCCGCGGCTGCACCACCAATGGCTTCCCGATCAGGTTTCGATCGAACCGGGCTTCTCTGCCGACGTCGTGACGGCGCTCGGCGCCATGGGCCATCACATGGCGGAATCGCCGGGATACTCCTCCGCGAACTCGATCCTGGTGACGCCAACCGGCCTTATGGGCGCACCGGACCCGCGCACCCGCGGCGCCGAGGCCGCAGGCCAATAACGGTATGGGCGGAGTTGCCTCGCTGGGGTGGCGGAGTATAAGGCCGCCAAATCATAGGGAGAGGAAGCCATCAATGGCAACGGCCGACCCGTCGCAAGATATCGAAACCGCTGCGATCGAGGACACCAGCCTGCTCGCGTTCTATCGCGACATGAATCCGGCGGAGCGCCGCACCTTCTGGGCCTGTGCCGCCGGATGGGCGCTCGACGGCATGGACTTCATGATCTACCCGCTTGTGATCGGCACGATCATCGCGCTGTGGAAGGTCGACGCCGGCTACGCCGGCTTTGCCGGCACCGTGACGCTGTTGTCTTCGGCCATCGGCGGTTGGCTTGGCGGCTATCTCGCAGATCGCATCGGCCGTGTGAGAACGCTGCAATTCACCATCCTGTGGTTCTCGTTCTTCTCCCTCGTCTGTGCCGTCGTGCAGAATTTCGACCAGCTCCTCATCGCGCGGGCGGTGTTGGGCCTGGGCTTCGGCGGCGAATGGGCTGCCGGCGCGGTGCTGATGGGCGAGGCGATCCGGCCGCAATATCGCGGACGCGCGGTCGGCTCGGTGCAAGCCGGCTGGGCGGTGGGCTGGGGGCTTGCCGTGCTGGCACAGGCGATCCTGTTCTCACTGATGCCCGCGGAAACTGCCTGGCGCTGGATGTTCGCCATCGGTGCGCTGCCGGCGCTGCTCGTGTTCTATCTGCGGCGCTACGTCACCGAGCCGGAGATCGCGGCAACGACCCGGGTCAAACAGGAGCAGGCCGGCGATCGCCCGCCGCTCTGGGAAATCTTCTCCGGTCCCATTCTGAAGACCACGATTCTCGCCTCGCTGATGGCGACCGGATGCCAGGGCGGATATTACGCCATTACTTTCTGGGTGCCGCGCTTTCTGACCACCGAACGGAAGCTCTCCATCGTCTCGTCGACCGGTTACCTTTCCGCCCTGATCATCGGCTCCTTCATCGGCTACCTGGTCGGCGCGTGGCTGGCGGACCGCATCGGCCGGCGGAATCTGTTTCTGACCTTCTCGCTCGGCGCCATCGCGGTGGTGCTGCTCTACACGCAATTGCCGCTGACCAATGAAGTGCTGTGGATGCTGGGCTTTCCGCTCGGCTTCTTCGCCTCCGGCTATTTCTCCGGCATGGGTGCGTTCCTCACCGAGCTTTACCCCACACGGCTGCGAGGCTCCGGCCAGGGCTTTTGCTATAATTTCGGCCGCGGTATCGGCGCACTATTTCCGTTTCTGGTCGGCGCGCTCTCGACCACGACGACCCTCGCCAATGCCATCGCCATCTTTGCGGTCGCGGCCTATGGCGTGTTCTTCCTCGCCGCCTTCGCGCTGCCGGAAACCCGCGGCCGCGTGCTGCACGCGGATGGGTAACGAGGAAGATGATGGACGCATCATTCCGGGGCGCGCGAGCGCAAACCCGGAATCTCGCTCCACAACCTCCGGATTCTCAGGTGCGCAATTGCGCACCGTAGTTCGCTCGCTGGCGCGAGCGCCCCGGAATGACAAAGACTGCTACCGCCCCACCTGATACGGTCCGCCTTTCTCCAGCGCGCGCTGATAGGCAGGGCGGGCGTGAATGC
>CAYVVB010000403.1:0-8614 GCA_964454955.1 uncultured Bradyrhizobium sp.
ATCACCTTGATGCCGGTCTCGAAGATGGCAGTGGCTGGGCTGCGCTCGCGCAGAGGCGGCGCGGCGCGGTGGATCGGCCAGCGCAGGGCATCGGCGGGCAGCGGCGGACCTTTGTCGCGCACCGTGCCGGTAACATCGAGCAGACGCCCGAGCACGCAATCGCCGACCGGCACGGTGATCGGGCTCGCGGTCGCGCGCACCGGCACGCCGCGTTCGAGACCGGCGGTCGCCTGCAACGCGACGCCGCGTACGGTCGTCTCATCGAGATGCGCCTGAACCTCAACGATCAACGTCTCCGGCCGATCCCAGGCCACCACGAGCGCTTCGCCGAGCTTTGGGAGCTCCGCAACAGGGAATTCCACATCGACCACCGCACCGCGGACCGCGCGTACCTTGCCGGTCGCCTGGGGTGAAAGCTCCATCGTGATCCGCCGACAAAAGCTCCGGTTCATGGGAACTCACGACTAGCGCGCACGGCACTGCCGCCGTTGATCAAGATCAAGCCGCCGAGCGGGTTTTGCCAGACATTTTATTTTGATCGAGCGGCTTCGAAGAAGCTTCAAGAATTAGAGCTACGATTGATCCGCAACAGCGAGCAGGACAGCGATGAAAACAAGCCCAGCCGTCAAACCTGCGAACCTTTCCATCCCGAGCATACCGGCGTTCTGGCCGATCGCGATGGCTTCAGCCCTGGCGGCGCGGGGCGCCGAACTCTACGCCAGGAATCTGAAATTCGTCGAAGAAGAGATCAGGATCCGTGCCGATCTTCGCCCCTCTCTCGCCACACCGAACAAGCTGCGGCTCGACCTTCGCACCATGCTGCTACGCGACTACGGCAAGCCCGGCAAGATTCCGACGCTGGTCGACGCCCCCTATGCCGGTCACACAGCGGTCATTGCCGACTACCACAAGGGGCAGAGCCTGATCGAGACGCTGCTTGCCAACGGCATCGAGCATGTCGCGCTCACCGACTGGAAGTCTGCGACCGAAGACATGAAAGACCTCGAGATCGACAACTACCTGGCCGAGGTCGTCGTTGCCATCGACGATCTCGGCGGACGCGTCAACCTCGTCGGGCTTTGCCAGGGCGGCTGGGTCGCCGCGATGATTGCGGCGCGCTTTCCCGAAAAGGTGAACTCGCTCGTGCTTGCCGGCGCGCCGATCGATACCGATGCCGGCAATGGGCCGATCAAACGCATGGCGCATGCTTCGCCCCTGTCCTTCTACGAGGAGCTGGTGACGATGGGCGGTGGCTTGATGAGAGGCAAGTTCATGCTGCAGGGCTGGAAGAACATGCACCCGGAGCAGCACTATTTTCAGAGCCTGATCGATCTCTACGAGCACATCGACGATGCCACCTACCTCGCCAAGGAAGAGACGTTCAACAGCTGGTACGAGAATCCGATCGATCTTCCCGGTCGCTGGTACCTTCAGGTGATCAGGCAAATCTTCAAGGAAAACCGCCTCGCCAAGGGTGAGTTCGTAGGTCTCGGCCGGAAGCTCAGCCTGCGCAACATCGTCTGTCCCGTTTACCTTTTGGCCGGCGCGGCGGACGACATCACCACACCCGAGCAGGTTCTTGATGCCGCAAAATATATCGGCACGCCGAAGGAGCGCATCAAGCAAGAGACCGTCCCCGGCGGTCACATCGGCCTGTTCATGGGAGCCCGGACGCTACGGGAGCACTGGCCGTCCATTGCGGCCTGGATCCGCGCTCAATAGGCACAACCGGCTCGTGAACGGGTAACGTCGTCACGCCTCCCGCGCCGCGCGCCGCAACGATTGCGGCGGCTGGCCGAAGGCGCGGATGAAGGCGCGGCGCATGCGCTCCGGATCGTGGAAGCCCGTCATCTCTGCCACCCGCTCGATCGCCTCGCTTGACGATTGAACGCGCGAGCGCGCCACCTCGATGCGCAGGCGTTCGATTGCTTTCGAGGGCGTGGTGCCGGTCTCCGCCGCGAAGGCGCGGGCGAAATGCCGCGCGCTCATGCCGGCACGCTCGGCGAGATCGTCGACGGTGAGCCTGGCGTCGAGATTCTCGCGCGCCCAGGTGAGCAGCTCTCCGAAACGCCCGGTCGGCGCCTTCAGCTCGAGCAGCGAAGAGAACTGCGATTGGCCGCCGCTGCGGCGATGGTAGAGCACGAGCTGGCGTGCAGTCCGCTCCACGACCTCCTCGCCGAAATCTTCCTCCACCAGCGCGAGCGCAAGATCGATGCCGGCGGTGATGCCGGCGGAGCTCCAGATGTTGCCATCGCGGCTGAAAATCCGGTCCGGCTCGAGCCTCACCTTGGGATACGCCGTCAGGAATTGGCGGGTGCGCTGCCAATGCGTCGTGGCGCGCCGGCCGTCGAGCAGGCCCGCTTCGGCAAGGATGAAGGCACCGGAACAGACGCTGGCGACGCGAACGCCGCGCTTTGCGACCGCGCGGACAAAGCCGGTTGTGCATTCGTTGCGTGCGGCCGCCTCGACGCCTTCGCCGCCGGCGACGATCAGCGTCGTGATTGCGCCCACAGGCCCGAGCTTGCGCGCCAGCATCTCTACGCCTGACGACGAGCGGACCGGCCCCGGCTTCGCCGCGACGACCTTGATCGGCAACAGCCGTTTCGCAAAGCGGGCGGCGATTTCCAAAACCGAGATCGGGCCCGAAGCGTCGAGCAGTTGGAAATCGGGGAAGATCAGCACGGCGATCATTTTGGGGTCATGTCCGAAAATGAGGGAAATATGCCATTTCCGCCATAAGCCGATCATGGCATCCTCTTCCCGTCAAGCGCATTTTCAGGAGAAACGGCCGATGTCCCCGCCCCTGCAGATCGGTTTCCTGCTGTTTCCGAAATTGACCCAGCTCGACCTCGCCGGGCCGGTGCAGGTGTTTTCCAGCGTGCCCGACTGGCAACTGCATCTGATTTGGAAACGCATCGAGCCTGTGCCAAGCGATTCCGTGCTGACGCTGACACCGACCATCACCTTCGCGGACTGTCCGCAGTGCGATGTGATCTGCGTGCCCGGCGGCGTCGGCAGCGACGACATGGTCAACGACGAGGAGGTGCTCGCCTTTCTGCGCAAGCAGGCCGAGGGCGCAAAATACATCACCTCGGTCTGCACAGGCGCGCTGGTGCTCGGCGCGGCCGGCCTGCTCAGCGGCTATCGCGCCGCCACGCATTGGACCGCACGAGAATTTCTTGTCCCGTTCGGCGCGATCCCGAGCCGCGAGCGCGTCTGCATCGACCGCAACCGCATCACTGGCGGCGGCGTGACCGCGGGAATCGATTTCGCGCTGACGCTGGTGTCGCATCTCGTCGATCGCAAGACGGCGGAGGCGATCCAGCTCAGGATTGAATATAATCCCGCGCCGCCGTTCAACGCCGGCTCGCCGGACATTGCACCGGCTGACATTCTCGCGCTCTTTGGCGAGCGGGCCGCTCCGCACAAGGCGCGCCGCGCCGAAGCGGTGGCGCGCGCGGCCGCGCGATTGAAAGCGGACGCCACCGCGACCGCCTGATCGGTGCTGGCAAGAACGTGCTGACGGCAAACGTGCAGGCAAAGAGCAACGCGCAGACACGAGAAAAAGGCCGCCTGGGTTTCCCCGGCGGCCTTTCCCGTCTTACGGTGGCTGCACATTGGCGGGCGATTTCAGGAAATCTGCGCCAGGGGCCTATCTCCTGGCCGTCTCCTACTCGGCATCCGCTGCAAATCGGGGCAGTCGCGATTCTGGCACCCGAACCGTCGCGATGGTCTCCCATCTCCGTAAGATGGGTCTATGAAGCCGCAAGCTTGCGCGAGTGGCAAGCCAGCTTCACTCGCTATCCCCGCTGATACCGTTGTTCACAGGGCGAACGCGTCAACGCCGCGCTCACTCGCGCAGCGCAGCAACGCTCCTGGCAAAATCTGGAGGAAGAGTGCCGACGCTTAGTTACCCGGCGTCCACGGCACATAATCGCCGGTCGCCTTCGGCCGCTTGCCACTTGCAAGCGTCGAGCCGGAGGGGCGATAGGCGTAGGGCGTGCCCGTCAGGTTGGGCACATGAGGCTTTTCCCACTCGCGCGGCTGATAGTTGATCTCGGTCGGCGGCGTATCGACGACATGATGCAGCCAGCCGTGCCATAACGGCGGAACCCGGCTCGCCTCGGCGAGCCCGTTGTAGATCACCCAGCGCCGTTCGAAATGCAGCACTGGATCGATCTTGCCGCCGCGGGTGCGATAGTAGCGGTTGCCCTGCTCGTCCTCGCCGACCAGTTCGCCGAACCGCCAGGTCCACAACTGGGTGCCAAAGGTCTGGCTGTTCCACCAGGTGAAGCATTTCAGCAGGAATTGTTTCATGCAGCGCGGCCCGTGCCTTCGATCTCGGGCCCCTGATGCCATCGGAACAGCGGCTTGTCCAGTCAAGTCAGCTTCACACGCGGTTTCACCAATGCGTCAGCCGCTGTTTCCTCAAAGGAACATTACCGCCGCCCGGCAATTAACGGCTCATCACGCAATGGAGCCGAACAATGACCAAGCTCTTTAAAGTTTTGAGCGCCTCGACTGCGCTTGTCCTCGTGCTCGCAGTGGCAGC
This sequence comes from uncultured Bradyrhizobium sp., assembly GCA_964454955.1. Classification (GTDB taxonomy): domain Bacteria; phylum Pseudomonadota; class Alphaproteobacteria; order Rhizobiales; family Xanthobacteraceae; genus Bradyrhizobium. Next base: position 4,553 of record CAYVVB010000403.1, read on the forward strand.
CCCGGTCGAGGGCTTCGCCCCGGGGCGAGGTGGCCACGGCGGTGGTGGCGGGGGTGGAAAGGCCGCGGGTGGCGGCCCCGGCGGAGGAATGGGCGGCGGTGGCCGTGGCATGGGCGGTGGCCCTGGCATGGCCGGCGGCGGCATGGGTGGCGGCCGCATAGCGGCGGGTCCCGGTCCGGGCGCAACCGGTGGCAGCTTCGCTCGCGGGCCTGGCGGCAACATCGGCCGCGGCCCTGGCGGCGCCTATGCCGCGATGGGTCCAGGTCGGGTTGCTGGAGGCGGTGCCTGGAGAGGCGGTGGCGGCCACTGGCGTGGCGGCCGCTGGATCCCCGGCGCAGCTTTCGCGGCCGGCGCAGCGCTTGGCAGCTACGCCTATTACGGCGACCCCTATTACGATGACGCCTACTATGGTGACTACGGCCCGGACTATTACTACGACACCGACGTGGCGGTTAGCGCCGTACCGGGCGGCATGGATGCCAGCGCCTATTGTGCCCAGCGCTTCCAGTCTTACGATCCGGCCACTGGAACGTATCTCGGCTTCGACGGCCTGCGGCATCCCTGCCCGTAAGACTTGAGAGTCCACGTCGAGCACCAGGAGCGGCGCCTCGAGGCGCCGCTCTTTTTTATGATCGCGTCGCCAGTGCGACGGCGGCGAGCGTGAGGACCAGCGCGGTGATCTGGCCCGGCCCCAGCGGCTCATGCAGCGCAAACGCCGAGGCGACCACGCCGATCACCGGAACCGCCATGGTGCCGATCGCGGCGATGGACGCCGGCAATCGCGCCAGCGCCGCAAACCACGTGACATAGGCGATGCAGAACTGGACCACGGTGGAATAGAGCAAGAGCCACCAGCCGAACGTCGTGATCGCCGCAACATGCGTGGTCTCGGTGACAAGGCCGACCGCCGCCACCGGTGCGCAGCCGATCCCGATCTGCCAGGCGGCCGCGGGAATCGGCGGCAGCCGGATCGGCCAGCGCTTGGCGAGCACGGTGCCGACGGCAAAACCGAACGAGCCGCAGAGCGCCATGATGATCCCCGGCAGTTTGGCCATGCTGGCGGCAAATCCGTAGGCGCCCATGATCGCCGACAGCCCCGCAAAGGCCATGAGCAGCGCGAGGCCGCGCAGCACCGTCGGCCGCTCCCCGAGCACCGGCCAGGCCAGGACCGAGGCCCAGACCGGCATCGTGTAGGCGATCAGGGCGGTTTCGCTGGCGGGCAGGAACGTCAGCGCGAGCGCCATCAGGACCATCCAGCCGGTGACGTTGAGCAGCCCTGCGACCACGAGCCGCGGCCACATCTTTGCTGGCACGCGCAGGCTTTGCCCGCGGAGAAGCGCAAGCAGCGCCAGCAGCAGCGCGCCGACGACGCCGCACGTGCCGCGCAGCGTGAGCGGCGGCAATTCGGACAGGAGATATTTCGTCGCGGGCCAGTTGAATCCCCAGCCGATCGAGGTGATGGCGAGGAAGATGAGCCCCGCGGGCGCGAAATGCGCCCGCGCCGTCTTTGGCGCTGATTCTGTCATCGGGTGGAGGCCAGGGAAGGAATCGGGCCGCACCTTGCCCGCGATCCGCACCTGGCGCCACACCCCTGGCGGCATGCCAGCCCAAACTTCACGCAGAGCAGAGCCGGAAATGCTCCGGCAGGGTGAGTCTTCGCAACGCAAGCCTTGGTGCGGACAAAAATCCTGCCCTGTGCATAGCGGTGCCAAGCGTGGACGCGGGGGCTCCCGAGAATTTTTTCCGCTTCCGAATCCTGCTGGACTCACTGATACTTGGGTCCATCACAGGCGCGGCATTGCCCCCTGTTATCCCCCCTCTTTCCACCATATTTAGTATTTGATTCAGGAACTCGCACTACTCCTTGACGTGCGTAATGGAGTTGTCCTAGCCTCCAACCTGTTCGGCGCGAGTGTGTTTGGGTCCCCGCCGGTCGCTCCCACAAGGGTTCCAAAATGACCACTCCGTCGGCCGGTCGAGGCAGCGGGTGCGGACTTTTGCGCCCCGATGGCGGGAACTCCGGGGGCCAAGAACGGGCCGGGAACCGGCCAGCCGACGAGTCGGATCAAGCGTTGGGGCGTTGAGTACATGGCCTGCATTTCCCGGGGCTGGGAAGTCGGGCTGTGCCGGGCACGGTGCCGGTGTCGTAATCGGTATCGCGCCCAATGAGCATGCGAAACGATCGGCCGCGGGAGTGCCTCGCGGTTCGAAAGCTTCGCTTAAACGTTAAGAAGCAGAGCTGCGGCCGTGGGTTGGCGGCGCGGTCAAGAGAAGACGGGGCAAGAGAACATGCGCATCGAACGTCGCCACACCACGCAAGGCGAATCACCCTACGCACGGATCGATTTCAGATTGACGACATCTGAGATCAGGAATCCGGACGGCTCGGTGGTGTTCCGCCTGGACAATGTCGAGGTGCCCGCCTTCTGGTCGCAGGTCGCCTCCGACGTGCTCGCGCAGAAATATTTCCGCAAGGCCGGCGTTGCCGCGCGCCTGAAGAGGGTCGAGGAAGAGACGGTCCCCTCATGGCTGTGGCGCTCGGTGCCGGACACCGAGGCGCTCGCCAGCATCCCTGAGAACGAGCGCTATGTCAGCGAGCTCTCGGCCAAGCAGGTGTTCGATCGCCTCGCCGGCTGCTGGACCTATTGGGGCTGGAAGGGCGGCTATTTCTCCGCGGAGGACGACGCGCGCGCCTTCTTCGACGAGCTCCGCTACATGCTGGCGATGCAGATGGTGGCGCCGAACTCGCCGCAATGGTTCAACACCGGCCTGCACTGGGCCTATGGCGTCGACGGTCCCGGCCAGGGCCACTACTACGTCGATCACAGGACCGGCAAGCTGACCAAGTCCAAATCGGCCTACGAGCATCCGCAGCCGCACGCCTGCTTCATCCAGGGCATCGAGGACGACCTCGTCAACGAGGGCGGCATCATGGACCTGTGGGTGCGCGAGGCGCGGCTGTTCAAGTACGGCTCCGGCACCGGCTCGAATTTCTCGAAACTGCGCGGCGAAGGCGAAAGGCTCTCCGGCGGCGGCCGTTCGTCCGGCCTGATGAGCTTCCTGAAGATCGGCGACCGTGCGGCGGGCGCGATCAAGTCGGGCGGGACCACGCGCCGCGCGGCCAAGATGGTCGTGGTCGACGTCGATCACCCCGACATCGAGACCTATATCGACTGGAAGGTGAAGGAAGAGCAGAAGGTCGCCGCCCTCGTCACCGGCTCCAAGATCAATCAGAAGCACCTCAAGGCCGTGATGAAGGCCTGCGTCAATTGCGAAGGCTCCGGCGACGACTGCTTCGATCCCGAGAAGAACCCGGCTCTGCGCCGCGAGATCAAGCTCGCCCGGCGTGCGCTCGTGCCCGACAACTACATCAAGCGGGTGATCCAGTTCGCCAGACAGGGCTACAAGGAGATCCAGTTCGACACCTATGACACCGACTGGGATTCGGAGGCCTATCTCACCGTCTCCGGCCAGAACTCCAACAATTCGGTGTCGCTGAAGGACGATTTCCTCCGCGCGGTGGAGACCGACGGCAATTGGGACCTGATCGGGCGCACCAACAAGAAGGTGACGAAGACGCTGCGCGCGCGCGATCTCTGGGAGAAGATCGGCTACGCCGCCTGGGCCTCCGCCGATCCCGGATTGCATTTCAACACCACGATGAACGACTGGCACACCTGCAAGGCGTCCGGCGACATCCGCGCGTCCAATCCGTGCTCGGAATACATGTTCCTGGACGACACCGCCTGCAACCTGGCCTCGGCCAACCTCCTCACCTTCTACAACACGACGACGAAGCAGTTCGACGTCGCCTCCTACGAGCATCTCTGCCGGCTCTGGACCCTGGTGCTCGAAATCTCCGTGCTGATGGCGCAATTCCCGTCCAAGGCGATCGCAGAGCTGTCTTTCGAGTTCCGCACCCTCGGCCTCGGCTTTGCCAATATCGGCGGCCTCCTGATGACCATGGGCCTCTCCTATGACTCGAAGGAAGCCCGTTCGCTCTGCGGCGCACTGACCGCGATCATGACCGGCATCGCCTACAAGACCTCGGCCGAGATGGCG
>CAYVVB010000404.1:0-8750 GCA_964454955.1 uncultured Bradyrhizobium sp.
TACGGCGAGCTGGTGCGCGCGGAGAACCTGATCGAGGAGACGCTGCGGCTGGAAGAAACGCGCTTCCGCAAGACACTGGAACGCGGCCTTGCCATCCTGGATGAAAAGAGCGCCGGCCTAAAACAAGGCGACATGTTCGACGGCGACACCGCCTTCACGCTCTATGACACCTACGGCTTCCCGCTGGACCTGACGCAGGACGCGCTGAAATCGCGCGGTATCGGTGTCGATATCGCGTCCTTCACCGATGCCATGGACCGCCAGCGCGAGAAGGCGCGCGCGGCCTGGGCGGGATCTGGCGAGGCGGCAACGGAAAGCGTCTGGTTTCCGCTTCGGGAGAAGGTCGGGGCAACCGAGTTCCTGGGCTACGAAACCGAGGCTGCGGAAGGCGTGGTCGCCGCGCTGGTCAAGGACGGCGCAGAAGTCGAGAGCCTGAAAGCTGGCGAGAGCGGCGCGGTCGTTCTGAACCAGACGCCATTCTATGCCGAGTCCGGTGGCCAGGTCGGCGACACCGGGATCATGCTGGGCGAGGGCGTGAAGTTCCGCGTCACCGATATGCAGAAAAAGGCCGGCGACCTCTTCGTGCATCTCGGCACGGTTGAGCAGGGCACGCTGAAGCTGGGCGCTGCGGTCCAGCTCGAGGTGGATCACGCGCGGCGTGGCGCGATCCGCCGCAACCACTCGGCAACCCATCTCTTGCACGAGGCGCTGCGCCAGGTGCTCGGCGACCACATTGCCCAGCGCGGCTCGCTGGTCGCGCCGGACCGGCTGCGCTTCGACTTCGCGCACCCCAAGCCGATCACGGCGGAAGAGCTCGCCCGCGTCGAAGACATCGCCAACGACGTGGTGCTGGAAAATGACGAGGTCACCACCCGCCTGATGGGACTGGACGAGGCGCGCGAGGCCGGCGCACGCGCGCTGTTCGGCGAGAAATATGGCGACGAGGTCCGCGTGGTTTCGATGGGCCGGGGTGCACGCGACCATGGCCAGAACGCGCTCGGCTGGTCGGTCGAGCTCTGCGGCGGCACCCATGTCCGCCGCACCGGCGACATCGGCCTGATCTCGGTCACCAGCGAAAGCGCGGTGTCCTCCGGCGTGCGCCGCATCGAGGCGCTGACCGGGCGCGGCGCGCGCAAGCACGCCAACGACGTGATGGGTCTCGCCAGGACCGCTGCCACCGAGCTGCGCACCACGGTCGAGGACGTGCCGGTGCGCATCACCGCCTTGCTTGACGAGCGCAAGAAGCTGGAGCGCGAATTGTCGGATGCGCGCAAGAAGCTCGCAATGGGCGGCGGCGCTTCCGGTAACGGTGCGGCCACCGGCGTCCGCGAGGTCGGCGACGTCAAGCTGATGGCGCGTGCGGTCGAGGGGATCGAGATGAAGGATCTCAAGAGCCTTGCCGACGACGGCAAGAAGCAGCTCGGCTCCGGCGTGGTCGCCATTGTCGGCGTCACCGGCGACGGCAAGGCCGGCGTCGGGGTCGGCGTCACGCCCGATCTGACCGCGCGCTACAACGCGGTCGATTTGGTGCGCATCGCCTCCGAAGCGCTCGGCGGCAAGGGCGGGGGCGGGCGGCCCGACATGGCCCAGGCCGGCGGCCCCGACGGTGCCAAAGCCAGCGCCGCGCTGGCCGCGATCGAAAAGGCAATGGCGGGGGTGTGAGGGACTTCTTCATCCTCCCCTGGAAGGGCAGGGCTATCGCATATGCGGATCACGCTGCCGTGCCGGGCATCTGCGCGTCACTTTTGGCACCGTCATTCCGGGATGGTCCGAAGGACCAGACCCGGAATCTCGAGATTCCGCGTTCGCCCTTCGGGCGCCCCGGAATGACGGTGCAAGTTCGCTAGTAGCCCGCTGGAGACATGCGATCGCTCTGCCTGGAAGGGGAGGATCGCTCGCGATGAGCGAAGCGAATTACGAGTGAGGTGGGGTGAAGCCTCGGAAATGGTGTCACCATCAATCTGGGCAGGTGCGTCCCCAGTAGACGCACTGACCTCGCGGATGGACTGTCACCCCGCCCCGGTTCGCACGCAGCTGCGCTCCATGCGAACCGACCCGCGCCTTAAGGGGCGGGTACTACATCGATGCGGCGCGATCTTCCTTTGGATTTAATCCTTCACCACGCGCACCGCGCCGCGGGCGGCGCTGGTGGCGAGGGCGGCGTAGGCTTTGAGCGCGGTGGAAACCTTGCGGGCCCGCTTGGCGGGTTTCCAGGCTTGAGCGCCCTTGGCCAGCATCGCCTCGCGGCGCCGCTTCAGCTCCGTCTCGTCGACCGCGAGGCGAATCGATCGCGCGGGAATGTCGATTTCGATCCGGTCGCCGTCCTGCACGAGGCCGATCAGGCCGCCTTCGGCGGCCTCCGGGGAAATGTGGCCGATCGACAGGCCTGAGGAGCCGCCAGAAAAGCGGCCGTCAGTGATCAGCGCGCAGGCTTTGCCGAGTCCCTTCGATTTGAGATAGCTGGTCGGATAGAGCATTTCCTGCATGCCGGGGCCGCCGCGCGGTCCCTCATAGATGATCACGACCACGTCGCCGGGCTTGATCTTGTTGGTCAGGATCGCTTCGACGGCGGCGTCCTGGCTCTCGAGCACGCGGGCGGGCCCCGCAAACGTCAGGATGCTGGCGTCGACGCCCGCCGTCTTGACGATGCAGCCGTCCAGCGCAAGGTTGCCGTACAGCACCGCAAGGCCGCCATCGCGCGAGTAGGCATGCTCCGCATCGCGGATGCAGCCCCCGCTGCGGTCGAGGTCGAGTTCCTTGAACCTGCGCTCCTGGCTGAACGCAACCTGCGTCGGTACGCCGCCCGGCGCGGCTTGGTAGAAATTGCGGACGCTGTCGCTCTTGCTGCGACTGATATCCCAGCGCTCCAGCGCGGCGGCCAGCGTTTTGGAATGAACGCTCGGCAGGTCGGAGTGAATGAGGTCGGCGCGATCGAGCTCGCCGAGGATCGCCATCACGCCGCCGGCGCGGTGGACGTCCTCCAGGTGCACGTCGGCGACCGACGGCGCGACCTTGCAAAGCACCGGCACTTTCCGCGACAGCCGGTCGATGTCCTTCATCGTGAAGGGCACCTCGCCCTCATGAGCTGCGGCCAGCAGATGCAGCACGGTGTTGGTCGAGCCGCCCCTCGCGATATCGAGGCTCATCGCATTCTCGAAAGCCTTGAAGTTCGCGATGTTGCGCGGGAGCACGCTTTCATCGTCCTGCTCGTAATAACGCCGCGCCAGGTCGACGATCAGGTGTCCGGCCTCGACGAACAGGCCTTTGCGGTCGGCGTGGGTGGCCAGCAACGAGCCGTTGCCCGGCAGCGCCAGTCCCAGCGCCTCGGTGAGGCAGTTCATCGAGTTGGCGGTGAACATGCCCGAGCATGAGCCGCAGGTGGGGCAGGCCGAGCGCTCCATGACCTCGACCTCGCCATCGCTGACATGGTCGTCGGCGGCCGCAACCATCGCGTCGATCAGGTCGACCGACCTGATCTTGCCCTTGATGTCGACCTTGCCCGATTCCATCGGGCCGCCGGAAACGAACACGACGGGAATGTTGAGCCGCAGCGCGGCCATCAGCATGCCGGGCGTGATCTTGTCGCAATTGGAGATGCACACCATGGCATCGGCGCAATGGGCGTTGACCATGTATTCGACGCTGTCGGCGATCAACTCGCGCGAGGGCAGGCTGTAGAGCATGCCGTCATGGCCCAGGGCGATGCCGTCATCGACCGCGATGGTGTTGAACTCCTTCGCGACGCCGCCCGCGTCCTCGATCTCGCGCGCCACAAGCTGACCGAGGTCCTTCAGGTGCACGTGCCCGGGCACGAACTGCGTGAACGAGTTCACCACCGCGATGATGGGCTTGCCGAAATCCTCGTTCTTCATCCCGGTGGCGCGCCAAAGGCCGCGGGCCCCGGCCATGTTGCGGCCGTGGGTGGTGGTCCGGGAGCGATAGGTCGGCATTGGCGTTTTCTCCGGTCGTCTTGTTCGAGCCCGTCATTCCGGGGCGCCTCGGAGAGGCGAACCCGGAATCTCGAGATTCCGGGTTCGATGCTGCGCATCGCCCCGGAATGACGGCATTGAGTGGTCTACGAGTAACGGCGTTACTTGGCCGCGATCGCCTTTTCGAGATTGGCGGCGACCTTGTCCAGGAAGCCGGTCGTGGACAGCCAGCGCTGATCGGCGCCGACCAGGAGCGCGAGGTCCTTGGTCATGTAGCCGTCCTCGACCGTCTGCACGCAGACCTTCTCCAGCGTGTCGGCGAACTTGGCGAGCGGCTGGTTGTTGTCGAGCTTGGCGCGATGTGCAAGCCCGCGGGTCCAGGCGAAGATCGAGGCGATGGAGTTGGTCGAGGTTTCCTTGCCCTTCTGGTGCTCGCGATAGTGCCGCGTCACCGTGCCGTGGGCCGCTTCGGCTTCGACCGTCTTGCCGTCGGGGGTGAGCAGCACCGAGGTCATCAGTCCGAGCGAGCCGTAACCCTGCGCCACCGTGTCCGACTGCACGTCGCCGTCGTAGTTCTTGCAGGCCCAGACGTAGCCGCCCGACCATTTCAGCGCGGAGGCCACCATGTCGTCGATCAGGCGGTGCTCGTAGGTCAGGTTCTTGGCCTCGAACTCCTTCTTGAACTCGCGATCGTAAATCTCCTGGAAGATGTCCTTGAAGCGGCCGTCATAGACCTTCAGGATCGTGTTCTTGGTGGAGAGGTAGACCGGATAGCCGCGCATCAGGCCGTAATTGAACGAGGCGCGAGCGAAATCGACGATGGAATCATCGAGATTGTACATTTCCATCGCAACGCCGGCACCGGGCGCCTTGAACACTTCCTTCTCGATGACCGTGCCGTCCTCGCCGACGAATTTCAGCGACAGCGTGCCCTTGCCGGGGAACTTGATGTCGGTGGCGCGATACTGGTCGCCATAGGCGTGGCGGCCGATGATGATCGGCTTGGTCCAGCCGGGCACGAGCCGAGGCACGTTCCTGCAGATGATCGGCTCGCGGAAGATCACGCCGCCCAGGATGTTGCGGATGGTGCCATTCGGCGATTTCCACATCTCCTTGAGGCCGAATTCCTTCACCCGGGCCTCGTCGGGAGTGATGGTGGCGCATTTGACGCCGACGCCGACCTTCTTGATGGCGTTGGCGGCGTCGACCGTGACCTGGTCGTTGGTCTGGTCGCGGTACTCGATCCCGAGGTCGAAATACTGGAGGTCAATGTCCAGGAAAGGGAAGATCAGCTTGTCCTTGATGTATTTCCAGATGATCCGGGTCATCTCGTCGCCATCGAGTTCGACGACGGGGTTGGTCACCTTGATTTTTGCCATGATCGCTAAGGCCTTTCGGGAACAGTGCTTTGAAGGCGGATGTGGAAATGTTCGGCCGCGTCTTAGCACTGCCAAACGGCGCGTGGAAGGTGAGGGGTTATGCACTTTCCGCTCATCTCTTGGCCGAGCAAGCCCATTCGGGCGCCGCTTGCCCCACCCGGGGCGGCCAGGGGCCCGATGGCTTCGTCCCGCGATTCAAAAGGGAATCTAACCTCATTATTTTTCTTGAGAAATTCTTGCGGACGGGCAATCGAGGGGCGTTCGGGCGTTTTGAGAGGGTTTCTGCAGCGCCCGATTCAATGTGCTGAAATCTGATGGGAAAAAGCGAGAGCCAAGCGTGACCGGTTCGGGCACCGACAAGACCAAGGCCGGCTACGAGCTTGCGGGCCCCGTGATCATTCTGGTCGAGCCGCAGCTCGGCGAAAATATCGGCATGGCCGCGCGCGCCATGGGCAATTTCGCGCTGTCTCGGCTGCGGCTGGTCAATCCGCGCGACGGCTGGCCGAACATCGCCGCCCAGCGCGCCGCCGCCGGCGCCGACCACATCCTCGACCATGTCGAGCTGTTCGAGACAGTTGCGGAGGCCGTCGCCGATCTCGACCTGCTGCTCGCCACCACCGCCCGCGCCCACGATCAGGCCAAGCCCGTGCTGGGGCCGGAGGCGGCGGCAAAGGAGATCGTCGGCCACCTCGGCGGCGGGGGCGGGTGCGGTATCCTGTTCGGACGCGAGCGTTGGGGCCTGACCAATGAGGAAGTGGCGCGCGCCAACCGCATCATCACCTTTCCGGTGAACCCGGGATTTGCGTCGTTGAATCTCGCCCAGGCCGTACTGCTCATGGGATACGAATGGTTCAAGCTGTCGACCGCAGGCGCGCTGCCGTTCAGCAGCCCGGAGCGCTCGCCGCCGGCGTCGCAGCACCAGATCGACGCTTTTTTCGAAAACCTGGTGCGGGAGCTCGACAAGGTGGAGTTCCTGCGGCCTGCGGAAAAGCGCGACACCATGCTGGTGAATCTGCGCAACATCTTCACCCGCATGGACCCCACCAAGCAGGACATGCACACGCTGCATGGCGTGGTGATGGCGATTGCGGAAGGACGCAAGGGGCCGGCCAAGGGCGGGGTGCTCGATGGCGAACAGGCGACGCGGCTGCGGGCGCTGCTTGCCGAGCACGGGCGGGGCATGCCGGCGCATGAAAGCGGCACGGTACGCGGGCTCGCGCGGCTGCTCCGCCGCAATCCGACCGATGCCGAACGGATGCTCTGGCAAGCACTCACACGCGATCGCCGTTTTGCCGGCCAGTTCAAGCGCCAGACCCCGATCGGCCGGCACATCCCGGATTTCGTCTCCTTCGTGCGTCGGATCGCGATCGAACTCGTCAACACCGGTGAGAGCGAGGCGATCGCGCGCGACCGCGAGGCGCGGCGGGCCTGGCTCGAACAGCGCGACTATCGCGTGCTCGAGATGCATGTCGCCGACGTGGAGCGCGACCTCGAAAGCGAGCTCGATCGGCTGGAGAAGGTCATCCCGGAATCCAAATAGCGCCGGCGCCGAACTCGCGAGCGCTTACGCAGCCACCCCGACATCGCCGCTCGCGGGGGTGCTTGCATCATGGACCATGTGCAGGGTTGCAAGGTTTGTCTCGGCGGAAGCCATGCAGCACCGGGACTTGCCGCCCGATTTGGCCTGGTAAAGCGCGATATCGGCGAGCACCAGCAGCATCTCGGCCTCGGTGCCATGGTCCGGGGACATCGCAATGCCGACGCTTGCGCCGACACAAGCGGAAATTCCGTCTCCGAGTTCATAGGAGGGGGCAAGCGCCTCGATGATGCGGTGACCGATTGCCATCGCCTGATCCGCGGTGACGTCGCCCGCCAGCACCACGAACTCATCGCCGCCCATGCGCGCAATGACATCGGCCGGAGGCAATGCATGGCGCAAGCGCTCCGCTACGAATCTGAGCAGCCTGTCGCCGGCCTGATGCCCGAACGTATCGTTGACGGGCTTGAAATTATCGAGGTCGACGAAGAGCAAGGCGCAGGATTTCTCGCAGCGGCCGTCCAGCCTCGTCTGAAGTGCGTCGACGAATCCGACGCGATTCAATAGGCCGGTGAGCGCGTCGTGACGAGCCAGATGGACGTTCTCGCGCTCCGAGCGCAACGTTGCAATCTGCATCTTGTTGAGTCTGAACGCCGCCGCCGTCATCGTAATGAGATAGAGCGGCACCTGCAGAAAGGCGACATAAAGCAGCGGGTGTCCGGCGAGCGCAACCCCGGGCACGATCGGGCCGAGGCTGAGCAGGATCATCGTTCCGGCAAGGCGCGGCGCGAAGAAATTGCGGAAGCAGATGCCGCCGACCATGGCCGCCGCCGACACGCAGGCGAGCGTCGCGATGACCGCATTGCCGTCGGCCAGGCTGATCATGGCGCCGAATCCGACGCTCAGACTCCAGGCGACGGCGAGCAGGAGATGCAGGTCCGTCGGAGTCCTGCGGTGGGCTTGCACAGCTCGATGAGCGACGACGAGCACTGCAAGCCGGGCGAGGCAGATCGCGATCTCCAGGACGAGCCAGCTGATGAATAGCGCAGTGGGGCGCTCGATCGCGGCCGCCGCGGCCACCGTGATCGTGTTGATGGCGCCTCCCACGAAAACCGGCAAGGTGCCGTGCAGCCTGCCGATCAGGGCCACGCGGACGTCGTCGGGCACGCCCGGTCCTGCATCGCCGAGCCAACGCGTCACGCGCCAGCGGGGCAGGCTGTAGGTTCCGTCGTTGGTCAGCATCAGTGGTGGCCCGTTTTCTTCGAGCCGCATAAATGCCAACGCTTCCTAACAGCCTTTTAAGGTGGGGTTTCCAGCCAGCGGCGTGCTTGATGATCGGTAAATCGGCGCGCGTGGGCAGATCGGCCGGTTGCGGCGACTGCCGTCAGATTGGGCAAATGCGATCCGCAAGGCGATAGAGCCGGAACGCGACGGCCTACACCGCGACCAACTGCGCGGGCGCGTTCGCCGCGCGCTTCTGCTTCTTTTTCGCCGGCTCGAACAGCGAGCAGGCGGCGAGTCCGGCGGTGTCGGCAACGTCAGGGTCGCGCGACACCATTGCGGCGACGATCGCACCGTCGATCAGAAGCGCGAGTTGATGAGCGAGCACGTCCGGCTCGGTCGCGCCCATTTCGCGCGCGAGCTTTTCGATGTGCGCAAGCACGACCTTCTTGTGCCGCATCGCGATCGCGCGAAACTGCTTCTGGTCCTTGTCATGCTCGCCGACTGCGTTGATGAAGGGGCACCCGTAAAAGCGCTCCTCGCCGAACCAGCTCTTCAGCGTCGGAAAAATCCGCGTCAGTTTGGTCTGGGCGTCGCCGCCGCCCGATTCGATCGCGGCGATGAACCATTCGCGCCAGTGCCGGCCTTCGCTCTCCAGCACCGCGTGCACGAGATTGGTCTTCG
>CAYVVB010000405.1:0-13305 GCA_964454955.1 uncultured Bradyrhizobium sp.
GCCGCCGATATATTTGGTGGCGGCCTGGATGCTGATGTCGACGCCTTGCTCCAGCGAGCGGTGATAAAGCGGCGTCGCCCAGGTGTTGTCGTCGATGACGATCAGGCCCCGTGCGTGTGCTGCGGCCGCGATCGCAGGAATGTCGGGCATTTCGAAGGATTGCGAGCCGGGTGCCTCGACCATGACGGCTTTGGTGTTCGGCTTGAACAGCTTTTCGATGGCCGCGCCGATCAGGGGATCGAAATAGCTGGCTTCGACGCCGTAGCGGGCGAGCATGCCGTTGCAGAAATTGCGGGTTGGGCGATAGGCGTTGTCGCAGATCAGGATGTGGTCGCCGGTCTTCAGGACCGAGAGCAGGGCCGTGGAGATCGCCGCCAACCCGGATGGCGCCAGGGCGACGCCGGCGCATTGCGGCCCCTCTAGGGCCATCAGCGTTTCCTGCAGCGCCTTGGTCGTCGGCGTGCCGTGACGGCCATACTGGAACTCGCCGCGATGGGCCCGCAGATCCTCCGCGGTGGGATAGAGCACGGTGGAGCCGTGCACCACGGGCGGATTCACGAAGCCTTTTTGCGCCTTGGTGTCGCGCCCGGCGGTCACCAGGCTGGTCCAAGTGTCCTGCCGGACGGTTGATTGCGAGTTGTTCGAAGAGCTCATTTTTTGCTCACCACCACCTGAAGTTCTATCGCCGCCTGCGCAAAAGACCGGCGCCCGGGGCGAAATCGTTAATAACAAGACATGGAAGAGTTGCGTCAACCCCTTGACCCGGCTCGTCAGTCGTTCTGTGATGCAGGCGCTATTCAGTCGCCGCATGTTGAGGGGCTTGCCGCGATCTCTCGATCCATCGTTTTCGCCGGTCTGCACGTCAACCCTGTCCGGGATGACGTTTGCGGCAGGGATCGCCGGGGTTGGCCCGATCGATATTGCGTGTTGGAAAGCGAACGTAATCGAGAACGTCCCTGGAAAGGCTCAAGCCCCATGAAACGCGTATCCCTGCTGTTTACCCTCGCTCTCGCCACCGCGCTGTCGGCCCAAGGCGTCGCTGCGGAAACGCTGAAGACGGTGAAGGATCGGGGCATGCTGTCCTGCGGCGTCAGCCAGGGCCTGCCGGGCTTCTCCGCGCCGGACGACAAGGGTAACTGGACCGGGTTGGATGTCGACGTGTGCCGTGCGATCGCTGCAGCCATTTTCGATGATCCGACGAAAGTCAAATTCGTGCCGCTCTCGGCCAAGGATCGCTTCACGGCTTTGCAGTCCGGCGAAATCGACGTGCTGTCGCGCAATACAACCTGGACGTTGTCGCGCGACACCTCGCTCGGGGCGAACTTTACCGGCGTCACCTATTATGACGGCCAGGGTTTCCTGGTGAAAAAGTCGCTCAAGGTCAATTCGGCGCTCGAACTGAACAGCGCTTCGGTCTGCGTCCAGACCGGCACCACGACCGAGCAGAATCTCGCCGATTACTTCAAGAGCAACAACATGAAGTACGAGGTGATCGCGTTCGGCAACGCCGACGAAACGGTCAAGGCCTATGAATCCGGACGCTGCGACGTCTTCACCTCCGACGTCTCCCAGCTCTATGCCGAGCGGCTGAAGCTTGCCAACCCGGCCGACCACGTCGTGCTTCCCGAGGTGATCTCGAAAGAGCCTTTGGGGCCGATGGTGCGTCATGGCGACGACCAGTGGTTCGATCTCGTGAAATGGACGCTGTTTGCGATGATCGACGCCGAAGAGCTCGGCATCACCCAGAAGAACGTCGGTGAAATGGCGAAGTCGGACAAGCCGGAACTCAAGCGGGTCTTCGGCACCGACGGCAATTTCGGCGAGTCGCTCGGCGTCACCAACGATTGGGTGATCCGGATCATCAAGGCAGTCGGCAATTACGGGGAGGCCTACGATCGCAACGTCGGATCCGGCTCCAAGCTGCAAATTGCTCGCGGGCTCAATCAACTCTGGAACAAGGGCGGCATCCAGTACGCTCCGCCGATCCGCTGATCCACTCAGCGCACGGCTGCGGCGATGAGCATCGAAGCCCGGTCACCTCCGCCGCAATACGCGTTGCGCCTGAAGCGGACGCTTGGCGGCGGCGCGGGCTGGACCGGATTCGTGCTCCAGCTCCTGTTCGTCATAGTGCTGATCTGGATCGGCTATGAGGTCGTCGGCAACGCCCGAAGCAACCTGGAATCCCAGCGGATTGCTTCGGGGTTCGGCTTCCTGCAACGCAACGCGGGCTTTGATGTCAGCCAGGCGCTCATTCCCTATTCGGGGTCCGACACCTACACCCGCGTCTTTCTGGTCGGGCTGCTCAACACCCTCCTGGTCTCGATCGTTGGCATTTTCTTTGCGACGGTGATCGGATTCATCGTTGGCCTCGGCCGGCTATCGCCGAACTGGCTGCTGTCGCGCGTTGCCGGCGCCTATGTCGAGCTGGTGCGAAACCTGCCGCTGTTGTTCCAGATCCTGTTCTGGTATCTTGCCGTGCTCGCCGCGCTGCCGTCTCCGCGACAGAGCATTTCCCTGTTCGGCAGCTTCTTTCTCTCAAATCGCGGCCTGGTCATTCCGCGGCCGATCGCGGATCCGGGTCTGGGACCTTTCCTGATCGCGATCCTGCTTGCGGTCGTCGCCGCGTTGGCACTGCGCCAGTTCGCTCGCCGGCAGTTGTTCGAGAAGGGCAGGTGGATTCGCATCTGGCCTTTCGTGACCGGCCTGCTGGTGGGATTGCCGCTTGTGAGCTGGTTCATCTTCGGCGCCCCGGTCAGCTTCGAAGTGCCTGAACTCAAGGGGTTCAATTTTGCCGGCGGCGCGCGCGTGATCCCGGAATTCGTTGCGCTCCTGGTCGCGCTGTCGACCTATACCGCGGCCTTCATCGCCGAGGTGGTGCGGGCGGGCATTCTGTCCGTCCACAAGGGGCAGATGGAAGCCGGCGCCTCGCTGGGCTTGAGCCGCGGCGCGACGTTGCGCCTGATCGTGGTGCCGCAGGCGCTGCGCGTCATCCTGCCGCCGCTCACCAACCAATATCTGAACCTGACCAAGAACTCGTCACTGGCGGTCGCGATCGGCTACCCCGACCTGGTTTCGGTGTTCGCCGGAACCGCGCTGAGCCAGACCGGGCAGGCGATCGAGATCATCGCGATCACCATGGGCGTCTATCTCTTGCTGTCTCTGGTAACCTCCGCGATCATGAGCTTTTACGGATGGCGACTTAGCCGGAGCCTCGGGCCATGACGGATATCACCGCGTCATCCTTTGTTCGCCAGGCGCTGGTGGCCGAGCGTCCCGCGCCGGTCAAGACCACCGGCTTCATCGGCTTCCTGCGCACCCGGCTGCTCAATTCGCCGACCAACATCCTGCTCACGATCCTGGGTGTGCTCCTGGTCTGGTTCACAGTGATCCCCGCGCTGAGGTTCCTCCTGGTCGATGCGGTCTGGCAGGGGACCGACCGCAATGCCTGCCTTGCAGACAACGCCGGCCATTCCATCGGCGCGTGCTGGCCTTACGTCCGCGCAAAACTCGATCAGTTCATCTACGGCTTCTATCCCGCGCAGGAGCGCTGGCGGGTCAACCTGACCTTTCTGCTCGCAGCCTTGCTGCTGGTGCCGATGCTGATCCCGCGCCTGCCCGGGAAGGGGCTCAATGCGGGCCTCTTCTTCCTCGCCTTTCCCGTGGTGGCGTTCTTCCTGCTGCATGGCGGCGGTTTGAACGGCTTCGGCGTGAGCTGGACCGCAAGCCTGTTGTCCGCATTTGCCGAAAGCATCCGAAGCGCCGGCGACGCGCTGGTGCGGGCAGCGGCCTTAAGACCTGTAATCGGACCGCTCTTGTGGCTCCTTGGCCAATGCGTGGCGCTGCTCGGCGTCATGCTTTCGCTGGTGCTCTTGCCGCTGGTTTGGCTGCGCGATCAAATCCAGGCCTCAGGCCGTCCGCTCTGGGTCGATCTCGCGCTGACCGCGATCATCGTTTCGGCGCTGCTGTTCCTTGTTGCCGGCGGTGTCCGCACGGGATGGCGGACGCTGGTCACGAGCCTTGCCGCATTTGCGGGATTCGCGATCGTGACTGCGCTGATGGGTCTTGACCGCGGCGGGCTGACGGTCGTTGATACAAGGCTGTGGGGCGGCCTGTTGGTGACGCTTGTCATCTCCGTCACCGGCATCGTCGCCTCGATGCCGATTGGCATCGCGCTTGCGCTCGGCCGCCGTTCGACGATTCCGCTGATTCGGGTTTTTTCCGTGGTTTTCATCGAGTTCTGGCGTGGTGTACCGCTGATCACCGTGCTGTTCTTCGCGACCTACATGCTGCCGCTTTTCCTGCCCGGCAATTTCACCGTGGACGGCCTGGTGCGTGCCTTGATCGGCACTGCGCTGTTCGCCGGCGCCTATCAGGCCGAGGTCGTCAGGGGCGGGCTGCAGGCCATCCCGCGCGGGCAGGGCGAGGCGGCAAGCGCCCTGGGACTGTCCTGGGCGAAGACGACCTTCCTGATCGTGTTGCCGCAGGCGCTGCGCCATGTCATTCCGGGCCTCGTCAACAGTTTCATCGCGCTGTTCAAGGACACCTCGCTGGTGTCGATCGTGGCGCTGTTCGACCTGCTCGGCCAACTGCGCGCTTCGTTTGCCGATCCCAACTGGTCGACGCCAACGACGCTCTTCACCGGTTTTGCCTTTACCGGCATGATCTATTTCACCTTCTGTTTCGGGATGTCGCGCTACTCGCTTTTTGTCGAGCACCGGCTGAACCCGCAACGGCGTAATTGAACCGCGAGATCGCCATGACCGAGAACCCAATCGTCACGATCAAAGGCCTCAACAAGTGGTACGGTGACTTTCACGTCCTGCGCGATATCAATCTCGAGGTCGCAAGGGGCGAGCGCATCGTGATTTGCGGTCCCTCCGGTTCGGGTAAATCGACCCTGATCCGCTGTATCAACGCGCTGGAGGAATTTCAGGAAGGCGAGATCGTCGTCGACGGCATCGAGTTGGGTCCGAATTTACGGCGGGTCGATGAGGTGCGGCGCGAAGTCGGCATGGTGTTCCAGAGTTTCAACCTGTTTCCGCATCTGACCGTTCTGGAAAACTGCACATTGGCGCCGATCTGGGTGCGCAACGTTCCGCAGAAAGATGCGGAAATGACGGCGATGAAATATCTGGAGCGCGTCAAGATTCCGCATCAGGCCAACAAGTATCCGGGACAGATGTCGGGCGGCCAGCAGCAGCGCGTCGCGATTGCCCGCGCGCTCAGCATGAGCCCCAAGGTGATGCTGTTCGATGAACCGACGTCAGCGCTCGACCCGGAAATGGTCAAGGAAGTGCTCGACACCATGGTCGACCTCGCCAGGGAAGGCATGACCATGCTGGTTGTCACGCACGAAATGGGATTTGCCAGGGAAGTCGCCAACCGCGTGGTGTTCATGGACGCCGGCCAGATCATCGAATCCGACACGCCGGCGAATTTTTTCGCCAACCCGCAGCATGCGCGCACCAAGCTGTTCCTCAGCCAGATCCTGCGGCATTAGGTCTCGATGCTTCGCATCGCCCCGGAGTGACGAGGTTGCATCTACTCGAACGGCACGTCGATCTTGGTACGTTTCTCCAGCCATGCCGGCACGGGCAGATTCTTCGAGCGCATGAAATCCGGGTTGAAGAGCTTTGACTGATAGCGATTTCCCGAATCCGCCAGGATCGTCACGATGGTGTGGCCGGGCCCGAGCTGGCGGGCGAGCCGGATTGCGCCGGCGATGTTGATGCCGGTCGAGCCGCCCAGGCACAGGCCTTCGTGCTCGGCGAGCTCGTAGATCGCCGAGACGGCTTCGTCGTCGGGAATGAGATAGGCCTCATCGACCTTGGCGGCGCTCTCGATCACGGAGGTGACGCGTCCGAGTCCGATGCCTTCGGTGATCGACCCGCCCGGCGAGGTCTTCACCTCGCCATGCTTGAAATATTCGTACATCGCCGCGCCATGCGGGTCGGCGCAACCGATCACGATGTCCTGCTTCTTTTGCCGCAGGAAGCGGCTGATGCCCGCGAGCGTGCCGCCGGTACCGACGGAGCAGATGAAGCCGTCGACCTTGCCGCCGGTCTGCTGCCAGATTTCCGGTCCCGTCGATTCGTAATGCGCCTTCGGATTGTCCAGATTGTTCCACTGGTCGGCGAACAGGACCCCGTTCGGCTCGGTCTTGCGCAGGCGATCGGCCAGCCGCCGACCGACATGCTGATAGTTGTTGGGGTTGGCATAGGGCAGTGCGGGCACCTCGACCAGTTCGGCGCCGCACAGCCGCAGCATGTCCTTCTTTTCCTGGCTCTGGGTGTCAGGGATGACGATCAGCGTCCGATAGCCGCGTGCGCTCGCCACCAGCGCAAGTCCGATGCCCGTGTTGCCGGCGGTGGATTCCACGACGAGGCCGCCCGGCCTGAGGTCGCCGCGCTTTTCCGCCTCGAGTATCATCCATTTGCCGGCACGATCCTTCACGGATTGGCCGGGGTTCATGAACTCGGCCTTGCCGAGAATGGTGCAGCCGGTCGCTTCAGAGGCCCGCTTCAGTCGGATGAGCGGCGTATTGCCGATCGCCTCGACGACGTCGTTGTTGTAGGTCATGTCTTGGCAATGCCAGTCATTCGTCAGAAGTTCCGGCGAACCTAATAGGGTGGGGCGGGCGGCACAAGCCGCAGGCTTATCGCTGTTTGGCGAAGACGACCTGTCTCACGTCGATGTTGCCGGAGAGAAATCCGGCCTCGCAATAGGCGAGATAATACTCCCACAATCGCCTGAACCGGTCGTCGAATCCCAGCGGTTTCAGGTTCGGCCAGGCTGCGCGGAAATTGTTTCGCCAGGTCGCGAGAGTCTTGGCATAATCTTCCCCGAAAATGCGTTCGCGGATAACGGGAATGCCAAACCGGTCGCCGAGCGATTTCAGCACCTGTGGCGAGGGCAGCATGCCGCCCGGAAACACATAGCGCTGGATGAAGTCGACCTCGCGCCGGTAGCTCTGGAACATGCTGTCCTGAATGGTGATGGCCTGGATTCCCGCCAGTCCGCCCGGCAGCAGCCGATCGCGCAGTTGCGAGAAATATTTCGGCCAGAATTGCTCGCCGACCGCCTCGATCATCTCGATCGAGGCGATCCGGTCATATTGGTCACGCTCGTCGCGGTAATCCTGCAGCCTGATTTCGACCCTGTCGGCAAGGCCCGCTTCGTGGATGCGCTTTTGCGCAAAATCGCGCTGCTCGTTGCTGATCGTCAGCCCAACAACCTTCGCCCCGAATGTCTTTGCGACATATTCGGCAAAGCCTCCCCACCCGCAGCCGATCTCGAGCAGCTTCTGTCCCGGCCTCAGGTCGATCGCTTCCGCAAGCCGACGATATTTGTTCTTCTGCGCCGCGGTGAGATCGGCCGTATCATCCTCGAACAGCGCCGAGGAATAGGTCATGCTGGGATCGAGCCAGGCGGAATAGAAGGCGTTGCCGATGTCGTAATGGGCGTAGATGTTGCGCCGCGCCTGGCGCTTGGTGTTGCGATTGAACCAATGCCGAATCGTCTGGATGAAGCGCATCACCGGCTTGTTGCCGAGCATGGCCTGGATCAGATCGTGATTGACGCAGAACAGGTACAGGAACTCTGTCAGGTCAGGTGTGTCCCAATCCCCGTTGAGATAGGCTTCGGCTATGCCGATATCGCCGCCGTTGAGCAGCCGGGTGGCGAAACTGTAGTTGTAGACGGTCATCGCCGCCGCCGGTCCCGGCTCGAGGCCGCCGAGCCGGACCACACGGCGATCGGGCAGCGTGACGTCAAGTGTGCCGCGCCTAAGCCGCGAGCCAAATCCGAGCGCCAGCCGAACCAAGCGCGGCAGGTCGGAAAGCCGCGCATCCAGGTTATCCGGCGTTACCGAGATCACGTCAGACATGGAGATCGATCCACCACTCAATGTGCTCTGTGCCCGAAGACGCGGGTCAGCCTTGACCTTCGCCGGACCCGGAGCGTGCCCCCAGTGGGCGGTCAGCGTGAAGTTTTAGCGTCGGTTCCGCCGGTCGCCAAGGCAGAAGCAGAGGGCATTCCGACGCAAGCGGCGGCAAAGACGGGCGACCCAAGCGGGTTGCGCCGGCGGCATTGGCTGCCCCTGGCTTGTTGAAGCGGCGGAGGGGTCAGCGTATAGCCGACGCCATGTCAGACCTCAGCGACAGCCCCGCCGAAGCGGGGAGCATGGCGGAGTGCCCGCGCTGCGAAAAGCCGCTGCCGCTCTGCATCTGCGACACCGTCAAGCCGATCGAGAACCGGATATCGCTCCTGATCCTGCAGCATCCGCAGGAGCAGGACCGCGCACTCGGCACTGCGAGACTGACTGCACTGCACTTCACGGACGCAGTCGTCAAAATCGGGCTGTCCTGGCCGAGCCTTGCCAAGGCGCTGGGCAGACCTGTCGCTGATCCCTCGCGCTGGGCGGTGCTCTATCTCGGCTCTGCCAAAGCGGCCGCACTGGATCCGGGCAAGGAGATCGTCGCGCTGAACCGCAAGGGCGACGTCGCCGACAACCAGCGCGCGATCCTGGCGCGCATCGAAGGCGTCGTGCTGCTGGACGGGACCTGGAGCCAGGCCAAGGCGCTGTGGTGGCGCAATCCCTGGATGCTCAAATGCCAGCGCGTGATCCTTGGGCCGAAGCATCCATCGGCCTATGGGGCCCTGCGCCGGGAACCGCGCCGCGACGGACTGTCGACCCTCGAGGCTGCCGCGATGCTGGTGGCGGCGCTGGAAAGGCGACCGGAGATCGCGGCGACGCTGAGGGCCGCTTTCGAGCGGATGCTGGCGCGCTTCCGGGAGGTTCAGCGTTCCCATCCCGAATTAGCGCCGCGGCCCAAACCACGGCAGCATCGCGACTTTCGCCGCCGGAAGCAGACCTGAGGGGGCGTCCGTTTCAACCTGAGATCAACAGTTAAAGGCAATAAAGCTACCAGTATTGCGCGAGATTAGCAACCTCTGGTTACGAATGTAGCCAAGTGACACGCCTTGATATTTTGTTACTATCGGTTCGGCTGGGTTTGTCCGTTTGTAATAGCAGGGGATTGACCTATGAGTGCCATCGAACAGAGCCGAAAGTTCGCACCGTTAGATTTGGCTAAACTCGAAGCGGATGTCGCATCCGCTCCTCCGAGCCAGTTACCATCGATCCGGGCTCCATCAGTTCAATCTGGATCGATTCAATCTGGATCGATGCCCGATTACGTCGAGCACCAGGATGGCGTTCCGCGCGTCGGTGCGCTCAGCGCCGAGGCCGTGGTGCGGGACTATGAAGCCGCCGCCAAGGAAATCGAAGCGATGGGTGCGGAGCTGATCAGCGCCGCCCGAAAATGCGAGGCGATGACTGCCGAAGTGCACAATGCGATCGCGTATATGCGAGATACGGCAGCAGCGTACCGCGAGGAGGCCAAGAAGATCTTCAAGCGTATCGAGGACTGTTCGCTGTTGACCGAAGACGTTCGGAAAACCTGCGAAACCGTCAAACGCAAGATCGAAGGCAGCAGCCCCTCCTGAGAGGGCCCGACAGGAACTCGTTCCGGCGGGAATTCTCACGCCTGTTCGAAGGCTAGCTCCCGTTCAGGGATGAACGGGGCATTTCGGAAATCTGGCCGGGAGCAAGGTTTCAACCTGCCGACCAGAGCGGGTGAGGGTTGCCTCGCCCGCGGACCTTATATATTGATCCGCCCTCAATGGGGCCACGTGGCGGAGTGGTTACGCAGCGGTCTGCAAAACCGTTTACACCAGTTCAATTCTGGTCGTGGCCTCCATCAATAAAATCAATGTCTTGCGCCGTTTTTTGGCGATTTGCGGAAACTCCCGCATCAGCAGGCGGCGTGCCAGCCTTCCGGGAAGGGGATCAGCGGCCAGACGATTCCATTGTCGTTGGCTGCTTGCGGCGCGGTGACGAGCGGCAGTCGACCCAATAGTTCCTCCCCGCGGACCGGTGCAACGGCCGTCCTCACCTCATCCAGCAATCGATCGAATTCGATGTCAGTCATTGCGCTCTCCCGGTCGTGGGCGCCGCAACGTCGCAGAAGAGTCTTGTTTCCAGATTTCACGGATCGCTCAAACTGTAACGATGGTTAGCAATATCTTGCCCTATCCTCGCCAAGCTTATCGGCGGCCATGTCCAGACCGTGTGAGGCGCATCACATCTGGAAAAATCCTGGCTAATGATTGGGGCGCGCCAAGGTGCATCGAGGTCCTGTGGAAAACCTTTTCCTCGCCTGTGAATTCCTGCGCAGCAAGTTGTTGCAGCCAGTCGGAATTCCTTGGTCGCCGAGGCTGTGGAGCTGCTGCGGAAATCGGCTGAGTATCAATCGCGGCGAGCAAGCTCCGCGCCTTGCGGCCAGGAGCATGAGTTGTCAGATCCCAAGCAGCCAAACAGCGACGATGGTGGCGATGATGGCGAGCCCGCTGATTGTCCAGCCTGTCACGTAGGCGGCGCCGTCCGGCCGCGGCCGCTCGACCATGCTGTCGCGCCAATGCTCCACGACAACCTCCTCGCTCGCCCCCTTCGGAAATAGGTCTGCCGAGCGGACTTGAAGGTTCAAGGACCATCCGAGCCGCGGGCTCAACTCACGCGCGGCTCAACTCAGATTTCTCGCGACTGCTGTGTTCGTTTCACAATCGCTATCATTGCTCGGCAAAAGGGCTTTCAGTGGGGAGCGCACGACACGCCGGGCGCGCTGCTGCAAAATCTCCTTGGCAGGGTCATCTTTTGGAACGGGCCGTCCACCAATCTGCCTTCCGGGCTGGTTGGTGGATGGAGTAGGCGACGATGACGGAGTTGGAAGCCAAGGCGGAGAAATATGAGAGCAAGGCCGCACAGTGCAAAGAATGGGCTCAGAGCGCGAAGGAGGGGCCGCAGCGAATTTTGTACGAAGTGCTTGCTGGTTATTACGACGGGTTGGCAACCGACTTCCGTCAAGTCATAGGAAAGCAGCAGCAGAAGCCTGCTTAGCCGCCTGCGCTGTCTCTTCCTCCCTTCCACCTCAAGACGAGATCAAACCGTGTTTCACGGGGTGGCGTGCCGGTCAGCACCCCGCGACATCGGCCCCCCTCACGTTCCCACATGGGCCGCAGGCTCGATCGAGGGGGGCTCGGCATGCTGCCGCGCAGCCGGTCGGGCCCCTTTCCACATTCACCGACTGCTTCTAAGTCGAGCTAAAGGCTGAAATATTTCGCGTGCAGTGCGCGGGCATCTCCTCTGGTACCCGTGCCTTGGCCCCACAAGGCGCCTCGCGCCTCCAACGATCACGTCAATTTGCAATCTCGTGCGAGACACGAGGTGACGGTCGTGCACGTTTCAAGAAGCATCTGACGCAACCGAAATTTCGGCGAGCGCAGCGATGGAGGTGTTCATGCTGAGGAAAATGGCTATCGCACTTCTTGCGACTGTCGTGATCGCATCAGTGCCAACCGGCGCTTCTGCGCAACGCGGCGGCTTCGGTGGGTTCCACGCCGGGGGCTTCCGTGCCGGCGGTTTCGGCGGCGGCTTCCGTAGTGGCGGTTTCGGAGGTGGTGGTTTTCGTGCTGCCGGTTTCCGCGGTGGCGCCTGGGGCGGCGGTTGGCGCGGAGCGGGTTGGCGAGGTCGTGGTTGGGGATGGGGTGCCCCCGCTGCAGCCGTGGGTATTGGCCTCGGCTTGGGACTTGCGGGAGCCTCCTATGCAGCCTGGGGTCCGGGCTGGGGTTGGGATGATCCGGGTTGGGGCTGGGGTGGCGGTTGGGGCGGTGACCCCTGCGTGCGGTGGCGGCAAACCTGGACCGGTTGGGGTTGGCGCATGGTGCCGGTGAATGTTTGCTGGTGATCGGCTCGGCTTGAAGGAACCACAGCGGGGGAGAGACCAGCCGGTAGCTTGAAACGGGTTGTTGGCCTCGTCGTCGGAGCCTGCGCCAGACCGTGTGCGACTTGCGCGTTGTCGGACCTCGTCACGGGCGCCACGATGGCCTATGGTCCTTTCGTAGGCGCCAGTGCCGCTCAGGTTCGCCAAGTCGGATAATGAGACACCCGCTCGACTTCACCTTGGTGGCGGTGACGCTTTGGTTGCTGGTGTCCATGATCATTGATGCCCTGACGCCGGATTGGCTCACGGTCTACGTGATCGGAGCTACCCTGGCTCCCCCGGTTCTGGTAGGGATCGTGCTGCACCTCCACAATTGGCGCCGCCGGCACAATGGCTCCGTGTCCGGCACCGGCAGCGCCGGTACACCCGGCGATGAAGAGAATCGCGCTTATTGAAAAATGTAGATCAGCGCCGACCGAGCTGGCTTCAGGCGCAATCAATACGGAGCGACGAGTGCGATAAGATAAAAGTCGGGGTCTTTGATGCGCATCAAGTGGGTGCTGAAGATCTCGCCCAATCTCCCGGTTGCTGTATCATCAGCCTAAGCGACCTGCGGTTCGGGAGGCGGTCAATGAGTGACAGCAGCTTGCAGGTGCCGGGCAATAGCACGGCCGTTCACGAATTGATGGACCTGTTGGCGAAATTATTCGAGGCCGCGAAGCGGCTTCCACCAGGATCGGAGCGGGCGCGCGCGCTTGAAGAGATTCGAGGCTATCAGCGCCGGCTGTGTGCGCTGCTGGAACGCAAATGAAGAATTACGAGCTGTCCGGCTGTGCTCGAATAAGCGGTTGGGCCGCGCTTGTTATTGTTCCGACGACAGATGGACCATCTGTCGTCCGCCGTTCAATGCCTTGAGACTGTTGACGTATTCCTCAGGACGCTGCCACCGATTAGGAGCTTTCAGGCCCATAAAACTTGCGATGCTGCCGATAAACGCAGTGCAGTTTGATATTTCGGCGTTCCAGACCGGCGAGTTCGCCTGCAATTTCTTGATGTATGCGAAGACCTTCTTGGCATCCGCCTCGTTCAGGTAAACGCGGTAGCTGGCCGTCAGGTATTGCGGATCGAGGTCGCCGTAGCTCGCTCCGGTCTCGGATGGCACCCAAGTCACGTAACCAATGATGTAAGCCAGTGTGTCGCCTGCAGGCGTAAGGCCCGCGACCTCAACTTGCCGCTCGCTGGTCTTGCCGTACCAGACGAAAGCATGTCCCCAGCTCGCCGCTGTCCTGGCTCTGAAGTCGACATAGTAGGGGCCCTTTGCCGACCCCGGCTTTCGAGTCGCCTGCGGCGCCGGCTTCGGGTCGGTAATCGCCTCGTTAGAACCAAGCGCATTCGCATCGGCGTTGCGCTTATGGCCCTCCAGGTGCCGTGTAGCGAGGGGCTCGGAAGCGGCGTGCGCCTCATTCTCGTGGGCAGAAGCCGGTTGGATGTCGTACGCAATCGCGACAGAGGCCGCGCAGAATCC